>NZ_JBEBMB010000020.1:0-20788 GCF_040081915.1 Xenorhabdus sp. SGI240 | reverse complement strand
CTCCTGGATGCACCATTTAAACACCGCGATTTTTTAGGTATCTCAATTCTAGTCAGGCAATCATTAGCGCCTGAACAGAAATAGAAAACCGACAATGCATCCATAGCTCAGCTGGATAGAGTACTCGGCTACGAACCGAGCGGTCGGAGGTTCGAATCCTCCTGGATGCACCATTTAAAAACCCCTGCCTTGATAAGGCGGGGGTTTTTCTTTTTATTTCCGTTCAAAAATCACATTTGTTTTATTAATTCTGTTTATAATTTGTGCGGAAGTGCATTGCTACCTCTATGTAATCAGCGACAACTTGACTTGTTTCATATAAAGTGAACTTTTAGTAATAATCTTTTAAACTCCACGGGAGGACAAATTGATCCCGGACGTATCAAAAGCATTGTCATGGTTAGAGGCAAACCCAACCGTATTAAACGGTATTTGCCGAGGCATTGAACGTGAAACATTGCGTGTTACTCCAGACGGTCATTTAGCTAAGACAGAGCATCCAAAATCACTTGGTGCTTCTTTAACGCATAAATGGATTACAACTGATTTTGCTGAATCTCTATTAGAGTTTATTACCCCTGTCGATAGTAATATAGATAGAACCATTGCTTTCCTTAAAGATTTGCATATCTATACCGCTCGGAATCTGAACAATGAAAAAATGTGGCCTTTAAGTATGCCATGTTTTATCGATGAAGAAGAAAATATCACTTTGGCTCAATATGGTACGTCTAACCTAGGCCGCTTTAAGACCTTGTATCGTGAAGGATTAAAGAGTCGTTATGGCGCATTAATGCAAACAATTTCTGGAGTGCATTATAACTTTTCTCTGCCAATGAGTTTTTGGCAGGCGTGGTTAGGTATTAAAGACGCTGAAACAGGAAAAGAGCAGATTTCAGATGGCTATCTTCGTTTGATCCGCAATTATTACCGCTTTGGCTGGGTGATCCCTTATTTATTTGGTGCATCTCCGGCAATCTGTTCTTCATTCTTACGTGGACGAAATACAGCATTATCTTTTGAGAAAACAGAAAGAGGGACTTGTTACCTGCCTTATGCGACTTCGTTGAGGATGAGTGACCTGGGGTATACCAACAAATCGCAAAGTGATCTGAATATTACTTTTAATCATCTTCATACCTATATAGAGGGGCTTAAGAAAGCAATTCATAAGCCATCTGAAGAATTTGCGGCAATCGGTATCAAAAAAGGAGATAAGTACTTACAGCTCAATACTAATGTTCTTCAAATTGAAAATGAGTTGTATGCACCCATTCGTCCAAAGCGAGTCACGAAAGAGAGAGAATCACCTTCAGATGCTTTATTGAGAGGTGGTATAGAATATATTGAAGTGCGTTCTTTAGATATTAATCCTTTTTCCTCTATTGGGGTCGATGAGACGCAAATTCGTTTTCTTGACTTATTTTTGATATGGTGTGCTCTGGCTGATGCCCCTGAAATGGGAAATGAGGAACTTGCCTGTTGTCGTGGAAACTGGAATAAAGTTATCTTAGAAGGGCGTAAACCAGGGTTGTCTATTGGTCTTGGTTATGGGGTTGAACAACAACCGCTTAAGATTGTGGGACAAGAATTATTCAAGGATTTAGAGCGAGTTGCTGAAGTCCTGGATGCCTGTTCAGGGACCCAATATCAATCAGTCTGTAAAGAATTGGTTAATATGTTTGAAGATCCATCACTAACGTTTTCAGCACGTGTCCTGGACAAGATGAAATCTCAGGGGATAGTTGGTTTTGGGTTGGAATTGGCAGGCCAGTATCATAATGAATTGATTGAAGAATATTATTCAATTTTGAATGATGAAAATTTTTCTGTTGAGCGTGAAGCTTCTGTGTCACGCCAGCATGACCTTGAACAGCATGATAACATGAACTTTGAAGGGTATTTAAAACTTCATACAGGGCGTTAAAAAAGAAAAAGGCCACCACAGGTGGCCAAATAAAATATCTTAGAGAATAGGGATGATAACAATTTTTGCGCGTCTTCATATCTTATGACTAGCTGCAAATGAAAAGGTTTCATTTATCTGAAAAAATCTTCATAAAAAATCTGATACCTCAGGAGGTAGTATTATGCCTTTATTGGATAGTTTTACAGTTGACCATACTCGTATGGCTGCACCTGCTGTTAGAGTTGCCAAGACAATGAACACGTCTCACGGCGATACTATCACAGTATTTGATTTACGTTTTTGTGTTCCTAATAAAGCAGTGATGCCAGAACGAGGTATTCACACACTTGAGCATTTGTTTGCAGGTTTTATGCGCAATCATTTGAACGGTGATGGTGTTGAAATCATTGATATTTCTCCAATGGGATGTCGTACTGGTTTTTATATGAGCTTAATCGGTGCTCCAGAAGAATTGAGAGTGGCTGAGTCTTGGAAAGCGGCAATGGAAGATGTGCTAAAAGTTCAAGATCAGAATCAGATCCCAGAATTAAACATTTATCAGTGCGGTACATATGAAATGCACTCATTGAAAGAAGCTCAAGATATTGCTCAACGTATCCTTGATTCTGGTGTTCGTGTCAATTATAACGATGAATTGGCACTGCCTGAAGAAAAACTGGTGGAGCTTCAAGTTTAGTTTGTTAGATATTGTATAACATGTGGTATCTCAACGATTATTACATTTGGTTAAGTAGTCAGATCTGCTTTATATTATTGAGGGGCTAGCTTATTCTGCTAGCCCTGAATTGGTGTTCTTTTCTCTCTATATTTTTGAAATTATCAGATTTTTTAATTATTTTCCTTTGGTTACATAGACAGATTAGATTGAGTATTAATCCGAGTGTATTATAGCGGTTAACTTATTCACTGAATTAATTTTATACTTTATTCGTATTTGGGTTTATCTGCGTTACACGAACTTGCTTGATAACATTATCTTGCACCGCAAGAACCTCAAAATTGTATTTATTAATCTGCACGTTAGCGCTTAATTCAGGAATTTCACCTAGTTCTTCCAGAATCATTCCATTCATTGTCCTTGGACCATCTTCGGGAAGTGCCCAACCGAAAGCCTTATTTAATTCACGTATATTGGCTGTGCCATCAACCAGAACGGAGCCGTCACTTTGCGGCAGAACCTCTTCTGCCAGAGTTGGTGACATGGAAGTGGTAAAATCGCCGACAATTTCTTCCAAAATATCCTCGACAGTCACTAATCCTTGAATATCGCCATATTCATCAACGATCAGACCCGCTTTTTGTTTATTACGTTGGAAATTAATAAGTTGAATATTTAAGGGGGTGCTAACTGGGATAAAGTAGATTTTATCTGCGGCTTTGAGTAAATTTCTTTTTGTAAATTCTTTTTTCTCCATCATCAGTCGATAGGCTTCACGTACTCGGAGCATACCGATAGCATCATCAAGGGAGTCACGATATAACACAATACGTCCATGTGGGGAGTGTGTCAGTTGCCTGATAACGCACTTCCAATCATTGTTAATATCAATGCCGACAATTTCATTACGTGGGATCATAATGTCACCAACGGTGACTTTCTCAAGATCTAATATTGAGAGCAGCATATCTTGATTGCGGCGTGATAGATTGACGTTTGATTCATTTACAATTGTGCGTAGCTCGTCTTTACTGACAGCATCATTGCGGATATTAGAGGTTTTGATACCTAAACAGCGCATAAACAGCAAACTGATCTTATTAAATGACCAAACAAGGGGCAGCATAATTTTTTCTAGCGGGCGTAACAGGAAGCTACTTGGGAATGCAATTCTTTCAGGGTAAAGCGCTGCGATGGTCTTTGGCATCACTTCAGAAAAAATAAGAATAATGAATGTGAGTACACCTGTTGCAATGGCTACACCGGCATCGCCATAGAGTCGCATACCAACGATAGTAGCAAGAGAGGACGCCAAAATATTGACAAGATTATTACCGATAAGTATCAGGCTAATGAGTCTGTCTGGATAACGCAGCAGAGATTCCACCCTGCGTGCGGGATTGTTCCCCTGTTTAGCCAAATGGCGTAAACGATATCGGTTGATTGTCATCATGCTAGTTTCAGAGGCAGAGAAATAAGCTGAAACAATAACCATAACAACAAGAATTATAATCAGTGTACTTGTTGAGACATTCTCCAAAACAGAATTCCTTCCTAATAATTGTACAAATTAGCGATGATAAATTAACTTATTAATAAACCATCATTTCCTGTAATAGCCTGCTACCGAAAAAAGCCAGTGTTAGAATAAATGCGCCAATCAAATTGAACCAAATAACACGTTTGCCACGCCATCCTTCATGATAATGCCCCCAAAGCAAAATAACGTAAATAAACCATGCAATGATAGATAAAACAGATTTATGGATATTTTCTTTACTGAAAATATCATCCATGTACATGATGCCAGTACAGAGTGTCAATGTTAGTAAAATTACACCAACTTGGGTAATGTGAAACATTTTCCGCTCAATTGTCATCAATGGGGGAATACCCGAGGTAAATGTGAGTTTTTTCTTTTTAAGCTGATGATCCAACCAACCCAGTTGTAATGCATAAAGCGCGGCAATGAGTAAGGTAGCATAGCCAAGTAATGCCAGCCCAATATGAATAAATAATTCGATACTACCTTCAAGATGAGTAATAAATTCTCCCGGCATCATGCTAGCTAGTATCAAATTGATCATGGCGAAGCTGTAAACAATCGGCAGTAAAAACCATGCACGTCCACGGAAAGCAACGACTGTCATGATGATGCACATAAGCAAGCTAACAATTGAGCCTAAATTCAATAAAGTGAGATTTTGCCCGCTGCTAACATGAAAAATTTGGTATTTTAATGCAATCACGTGGGCGACTAACGCTACAACGGCAAAAGAAAGTGCCAGTTTTTGATAACTGTTTTGCTGGCGCAATAAACCTGGCACGATGAGCGTCAGACTAATGAGATAGGTAAGTAAAGCAATAATTGAAAATATCAGCATAACGTTTATCGTTTTCACAATGGAATCCATTGGGTATGGATTAAACCTGAAATTTAAGTATACCGCTAGCAGGAGTAGCCTCCAACCGTTGTTAATCATACTTGGGAATCTCTTTGCAGAGATCACATAATCATCGTGCTATAATTTGCGAAATTTGCCATACAGGTAGACCCACCTGTAGATATCTGAGCTGAGACAATGTTTGATAATTTAACTGACAGACTATCGCGCACATTGCGCAATATCAGCGGTCGTGGACGGCTGACTGAAGATAATATTAAAGATACGCTGCGCGAAGTTCGTATGGCTTTGCTCGAAGCGGATGTTGCATTACCTGTCGTGCGCGATTTTATTGCACGAGTCAAAGAAAGCGCTGTAGGGCATGAGGTTAACAAAAGTCTGACTCCAGGTCAGGAATTCGTCAAAATCGTTCAAAATGAATTGGTTACGGCGATGGGAGAGGTTAACAGTGAACTGAACCTTTCCACACAGCCTCCTGCGGTGGTTCTTATGGCTGGTTTGCAAGGTGCAGGTAAAACGACCAGCGTTGCTAAATTAGGTAAATTGCTGAAAGAGAAAAACAAGAAAAAAGTCTTGGTTGTTTCTGCTGACGTATACCGACCTGCGGCGATCAAACAGCTTGAAACCTTGTCTGAAACAGTTGGAGTTGACTTTTTCCCTTCCGATCCACAGGAAAAGCCTGTTGATATTGTCAATAAAGCAATCCAACATGCTAAGTTGAAATTCTATGATGTACTGTTAGTCGATACAGCAGGCCGTCTGCATGTTGATGAAGCTATGATGGATGAAATCAAAGCGGTTCATGCAGCTATCAATCCTGTTGAAACCCTGTTTGTTGTTGATGCAATGACAGGTCAAGATGCGGCAAATACAGCAAAAGCATTCAATGAAGCATTACCATTAACCGGGATTGTCCTGACGAAAGTAGATGGTGATGCACGTGGCGGTGCTGCGCTTTCCATCCGCCATATCACGGGTAAGCCTATCAAATTTCTCGGCGTTGGTGAAAAAACGGATGCATTAGAACCTTTCCATCCTGATCGCATTGCATCCCGCATTCTGGGCATGGGAGATATGCTTTCACTGATCGAGGAGCTTGAAAGCAAAGTTGACCATACCCAAGCGGAAAAATTGGCGTCCAAACTGAAAAAAGGTGACAGCTTTGATTTAAGCGATTTTCTTGAACAGCTTAAACAAATGCGTAATATGGGCGGAATGGCTAGCATGTTGAACAAAATGCCGGGTATGTCGCAGATCCCTGATGCTGTCAAATCTCAAATGGATGACAAAATTCTGGTTAAAATGGAAGCCATCATTAATTCCATGTCGCGTAAAGAGCGTGAAAAACCAGAAATCATCAAAGGTTCCCGTAAGCGCCGTATTGCGATGGGATCGGGCACACAGGTGCAGGATGTCAACCGATTGCTGAAACAGTTTGATGAAATGCAGCGTATGATGAAAAAGATGAAGAAAGGTGGTTTGGCAAAAATGATGCGAGGCATGAAAGGTATGCTACCACCGGGATTTATGGGGCGATAATCAACAAAGTTGCGAAAGAAAATGTTCTTTGGATTGCTTTTTGCGCCAAAGTGAGTAAAATTTTCGGGCTTTTAAATGGACAACCGGACTCCATTCCTCGATGGAGTCTGGTTGTTTTGCTAACTAATGAGGATGTTATGGTAACAATTCGTTTAGCTCGTGGCGGCGCAAAAAAGCGTCCGTTTTATCAAGTAGTCGTGACCGATAGCCGCAATGCGCGTGATGGTCGTTTTATTGAGCGTGTTGGTTTTTTCAACCCAATCGCTTCAGGAAAAGCAGAAACTCTGCGTTTAGATCTGGACCGTGTCGAACATTGGATTGGTCTGGGTGCATCTGTGTCTGATCGTGTTGCTACACTGATCAAAGACGCTAAGAAAGCAGCTTAATCTGTCGCGGTGGTAACAATGAGCAAACAATCTGGTCTGAAGCACCCTGTTGAGCCAATTGTATTGGGGAAGTTAGGGTCTGCATATGGCATTCGTGGTTGGCTCAGAGTTTTTTCTTCCACCGAACATGCCGAAGACATTTTTGAATATCAACCGTGGTTTATTCAACGCTTAGGCCAGTGGCAACACATTGAACTGGAAGCATGGAAATATCATAACCAAGATATTATTGTCAAAATCAAAGACATTGACGATCGGGATGCGGCGAATTTATTCACTAACTGTGAAATTGTGGTGGATTGTGGCCAATTACCAGAACTGGATGAGGGTGATTATTACTGGAAAGACCTTATTGGCTGCCAAGTAATAAATACAGCCGGTTATAACCTTGGGACCATTCATGACATGATGGAAACGGGTTCTAACGATGTGATGGTAATAAAAGCAAACCTGAAAGATGCATTCGGTATCAAGGAGCGGCTGGTTCCGTTTCTTGATGGGCAGGTTATCAAGAAAGTCGATCTCGCTACCAAAACTATTGAGGTAGATTGGGATCCTGGTTTTTAATCTCCGGTAAAAACGGCTTAAATGAGTGGGACGCAGTATGTGGATTGGGGTTATTAGCCTGTTTCCTGAAATGTTCCGCGCAATAACCGATTACGGGGTAACTGGTCGGGCAGTAAAAAATGGCCTGTTGAGTATCGAATGCTGGAATCCAAGGGATTTTACCTACGACCGGCATCGTACTGTTGATGATCGCCCTTATGGCGGTGGTCCAGGCATGCTGATGATGGTGCAACCATTACGGGAAGCCATTCATGCAGCTAAAGCTTCTACAGGTGATGGTGCAAAGGTGATTTATCTTTCACCTCAGGGACGCAAACTCGATCAACAGGGAGTTTGTGAACTGGCAGCAAATGAGAAATTAATTCTGGTTTGCGGGCGTTATGAAGGTATTGATGAGCGTATCATCCAAACCGAAATTGACGAAGAGTGGTCTGTCGGTGATTACGTTCTTAGCGGGGGAGAGCTTCCTGCAATGACGATGATTGACTCGATATCGCGGTTTATTCCGGGAGTATTAGGGCGTCAAGCATCGGCAGAAGAAGACTCATTCGCTGATGGATTGTTGGATTGCCCCCATTATACTCGCCCTGAAGTGTTAGATAGTATGGAAGTTCCCCCAGTTTTGCTGTCGGGAAACCATGCAGAAATTAATCGCTGGCGAATGAAACAGTCGCTTGGCCGAACCTGGTTAAGAAGGCCCGAACTTCTAGAAAACCTAGCTCTGACTGACGAGCAAAGGATGTTGCTATCTGAGTTCCAACGGGAATATCAAGATCAGGCAACGAATTAATCCAGACATATCCCGCCGAAGGGATATCTTTGATATATCAGTTTACCTAGGGTAAGAGAGTTATTATGAGCAACATTATTAAACAACTTGAACAAGAGCAGATGAAGCAAGACGTACCTTCATTCCGTCCGGGTGACACCGTGGAAGTTAAGGTATGGGTCGTTGAAGGTTCTAAAAAGCGTCTGCAGACATTCGAGGGCGTGGTTATTGCGATTCGTAACCGCGGTCTGCACTCTGCATTCACTGTTCGTAAGATTTCTAACGGCGAAGGCGTTGAGCGTGTATTCCAGACTCACTCCCCAGTCGTAGACAGCATCAGTGTTAAACGTCGTGGTGCTGTTCGCAGAGCTAAACTGTACTACCTGCGTGAGCGTTCTGGTAAAGCAGCTCGTATTAAAGAGCGTCTGAACGCAAGATAATACGCTTTTGCTACATCCGAAAGTTATTAAAGGCCAGCGGATATGCTGGCCTTTTTACATTCTAAATCAGGAAACTTATTTTTTCAGTCGTAAGCCTGGTAAGGGTACAGTGAGTTACATAAACGTACTGACTAATACATACCCTACTGTACAGGCACCACTGACGCCAATCAATCCTGGTAAAAGAAAGCTGTGGTTGATAATGAATTTCCCAATTTTTGTTGTACCTGAACGGTCAAAACCAATACAAGCCAAATCGCTTGGATAAGTAGGCAAAACAAAATAGCCATAGGCGGCAGGGAAGAAAGCGATCAGAAGCTTAGGATCAACCCCAAGCTGTAATCCCATTGGTGCAATAGCTGTTAAGGCTGCGGCTTGGCTGTTAACCAGTTTTGATACTAAAAACAGCACAAGGGCATAAGTCCACGGCTGTGCCTGAACCACATCTTCCAGGATTAGTTTTAATTCACCTAAATGTGAGTGGAAGAAGGTATCGCTCATCCATGCCACACCAAAGACAGAAAAAATCGCAACCATACCTGCTTTGAACACGGCACTATTGGCGATTTCACTGGTTTTGACTTTACAGGCCATCAATATAATAGAGCCTGCAATTAACATCATCATCTGGATCACCAGATTCATGGAAAGGGGTTTTAGTGTACCTTTTACTTCAAAAGAAGGACGTAATTCTGTGAATGCACCAAGCAAGACTACAACGGCAATTGCGGCAAAGAAAACCCAGGTTGCCCAATAAGCCTGCTTAGGAAAGACTTGATCCAATAGAGTATCAGACCCACCATAAATAAACTCACGTTGCTTTGGATCTTTGATTTTCGCCTGGAATTCTTCGTCCTGATCAAGATCTTTTCCTCGACGTAGGCTCCATAATGCAGCAAGTATGACTCCAGTGAGTGATGCTGGTATTGAAACAACCAAAATGTCCAAGATCCCGTACGCCTGCCCAATACCATGACTGGCAGCAATAATTGACACCAAAGAAACAACGGCGACAGATACAGGAGAAGCGGTAATTGCTATTTGGGAAGCGACAGAAGCAACAGCCATTGGCCGTTCAGGGCGAATCCCTTTTTTCAAGGCAATATCGCCAATGATTGGAAACATGGTATAAACCACATGACCAGTACCGCAAAGAAAAGTGAGCATCCAAGTGGTCAGTGGTGCCAAAATGGTGATATGTTGCGGGTGACGACGTAGTAAGCGCTCTGCAAACTGCATCATAACATTTAGCCCACCTGCTGTTTGTAAAACGGATGCGCAACCGATAACAGCAAGAATAGTCAGCATTACATCAACGGGGGGTTTACCGGGTTCCAAGCCAAAGACAAATGTCAGTATAAAAAGCCCAATACCACTGATCAGTCCCAACCCCATTCCCGCATAACGCGTACCTATCAATAAACATATGATTATTATAGTAAATTGCAGCGTTATCATATCTATCCTTAACAAATATTTGAAAAATAAATAGAAGTTAGTCATACCGATTTTTGTATCTGCATGACTTATAACTTCATTTGTAAGCTATTAGTCATAGCTTTAGATCTATTGGATATAGCTATTGTTTATAAATATTGGTTTATAGTTTCATGGAAACATTAAAAACACATATTAATATTATTAGAATATTTATATAAAAATGAGATTGAGATCTTGTTTTTATTATTTGATTTATAAAGATATTTATTTGTGTAACAAATTATACGCAGATAGTTAATCAATTATTTCTATTTTGATGTTATTGTAAATCATTATTTACAATGCGTTAACTTTAATGATTGTTTATATATTTTGACATGAAAATAAAATTCAATGGCTTGTTAGTATCTCCACTATATCAATGGACCTTGCATTTTGATGTAAATTAATATTTACAGTTTGTGGGAAATATTTACGATTTTGGATTGTATTCTTTACGGCTCATGGTATGTTATCCAACAGACACTTAGACACATATTAAACAGACAAGGCAGGTAGAAATGATCATGCAAAAAGACGCTCTGAATAACGTTCATATCCTTGATGAGCAAGTCCTCATCACACCGGAAGAGCTGAAACGGAAATATCCGTTGAATAGCCGTGATCGACATGCCATCACAAACGCGCGTAATACTATCGCTGACATTATTCAGCATCGTGATCCTCGTTTATTAGTGGTATGTGGTCCATGTTCAATTCATGATGTGGATGCAGCCTTGGACTATGCCCGCCGTTTGAAAGCGCTTTCTACTGAATTGGGTGATTGTCTGTATATTGTTATGCGTGTCTATTTTGAAAAGCCTCGTACAACTGTTGGTTGGAAAGGGCTAATTAGTGATCCCTATATGGATGGTTCATTTGATATGGATGCGGGGCTGCATATTGCCCGTCGCCTGTTGTTGAACCTGGTAGAAATGGGATTGCCTTTGGCGAATGAGGCACTTGATCCCAATAATCCACAATACTTAGGGGATCTATTTAGCTGGTCAGCAATTGGCGCTAGAACAACTGAATCTCAAACTCATCGTGAAATGGCATCAGGGTTGTCTGTGCCAGTTGGATTTAAAAATGGCACAGATGGTAGTTTAAATACCGCGATTAATGCCATGAAAGCAGCAGCAATGCCTCATCGCTTTATGGGGATAAATCAGTCAGGTCAGGTTTGTTTGTTGCACACTCGGGGTAATCCGAATGGACATGTGATATTGCGTGGTGGTGCCGTGCCGAATTACAGTGCAGAACACGTTGCTGATTGTGAACGCCAAATGATTAAAGCAGGGCTGATACCATCACTGATGATTGATTGCAGTCACGGTAATTCCAATAAAGATTTTCGTCGCCAGAGTATCGTTGTGGATTCTGTTATTGAACAGATGATGTCCAAAAATCAATCCATCATTGGGATTATGTTGGAAAGCCATATTAATGAGGGCAATCAATCCTCCGAGCAGCCTCGTTCTGAGATGGAATATGGTGTTTCGGTGACAGACGCCTGTATTAACTGGCAGACTACGGAGCAAATATTGAGAAAACTGTATCAACAAATCGCTCCACATTTGGCTAATCGAAATATAATGATGGAAAAAGCAGGATAATCAATATGACAACAGAATTGTCACAATTAAGGACTCAAATTGATGAGGTAGATAAAACCTTATTATCGTTGCTGGTGAAAAGAATGAATTTAGTCGCGCAAGTTGGTGAAGTTAAAAGTCAACTCGGCTTACCGATTTATGATCCTGATAGGGAGGCTGCTATGTTGGCTTCCCGCCGTCAGGAGGCGGAAAATATGGGAATTCCGCCTGATTTGATTGAAGATATCTTACGCCGAATTATGCGGGAGTCTTATGCCAGTGAGAATAACAAAGGCTTTAAAAAACTCGCCACTCATTTAGGACCTGTGGTCATTGTAGGTGGTTCAGGCAAAATGGGCCGATTATTCAGTCGATTGTTGACGTTGTCTGGCTATGAAGTCAGGGTGCTCGAAGCTGACGATTGGGATAACGTCGAACATATATTGGCTGGAGCAGGGATGGTGATCGTCAGTGTTCCCATTCATTTGACAGAGAAGATTATCCGTCGATTGCCTCCTTTGCCAGAACAGTGCATTTTAGTTGATTTGGCTTCAATCAAACAAAGACCGTTAAGTGCGATGCTTGAAGTACATAAAGGGCCTGTTTTAGGGTTACATCCTATGTTTGGGCCAGATATAGGTAGCTTTGCGAAACAAGTGGTTGTGTATTGCGATGGGCGCTATCCAGAGTCATACCAATGGTTTTTGGAACAGATTTCAGTATGGGGAGCGAGGTTGTACCCCATCACCGCAGAGAAGCATGATAGAAATATGAGTTTCATTCAGGCGTTGCGTCATTTCACTACCTTCTCTTACGGACGGTATCTTGCAAAGGAAGATATCGACTTACAGCAATTACTTTCGCTGTCTTCACCGATATATCGATTGGAGCTAGCGATGGTAGGACGATTATTTGCACAAGATGCCCAACTGTATGCTGATATTATTATGTCTAGTCCTGAAAATATTGCACTTATACGTGGCTATTACCAAAGTTTCGGGCAGGTGCTGGAAATTTTGGAACAACAAGATAAGTCAGCTTTTATTGAGAGCTTTAACCAAGTGAGTGGTTGGTTTGGTGATGAAGCAGCTCGATTTATGAAGGAAAGTCGAGTGCTTTTGCAGCAGGCTAGTGACAACCGAGTATAGGCCTTATTTTAAAACCGGATAGAAACATCCGGTTTCGTTTTTTACTTTAGATAGGATCGATAGGAATGACATTTTCTGATGGGTAAGATCCTAACACTTTCAGCAAACGAGTAATTTCTGTCAATTCTTTCAATGCATGTTGCATTTTCATGGAGCGCAGATTGACTTGCACATCAATATAAAACATCTCTTCCCACGGTTTGCCGTTTATTGGGCGAGACTCTAATTTACTCATGGGGATATCATGTTTCTTTAGGATAATGAGAGCATCAACCAGTGCTCCTGCTTGTTGTCCGGTTGACATAATAAATGTGGTTTTGGCAGGAACTTGATCGGATACGTCAATAGGTTTGCGGGCAACAACAATAAAGCGAGTGCTATTCTCTTGCTGATTCGCTAAATTATTTTCTAAAACATGTAATCCATAGAGAGTGCCGCCTGCTTCACTACCCAATGCGGCTATTTCTGGTGAGTTAAGTTCAGCCACTTTTTGCATAGCAGCAGCAGTGCTTTCACAATAGACAATATTCCAGTCAGGATATCTATTGAGATATTGGCTACATTGTTGAAAAGGTTGGGAATGGCTATAAACGGTTTTTATCCTTGAGATATCAGTTTGCCCGGCAATCAATAGACAGTGGTTGATTGGCAGAGTTATCTCTCCAACAAGGGATAAGGGGGTATGTTGCAATAAATCATAAACCTCATTGATTGCCCCTGAACTGGTATTTTCCAGTGGTAGGATGCCATAATCAGCCTGACCAATCTCAACCAGTGAGAAAATATCTGAGAATTTGTGACAACTGCACTCAACCAACTGATTAAAGTGACGAGCAGCAAATTGTCGGGCTGCAATATGAGAATATGAACCTTTTGGCCCTAAAAAAGTAATACGGGCAGAATCGTAAGGTGTCTGATTCAGATATTGTTGTAATAACGCCTGTTGGGTGAGAACAGAATCCTCAATGATCATCTGAAATAATCGTGTAATGTAAAATCCATCTAATCCGCGTAACTTTCCTTTATTTATCAATGTATTCAATAATTCTCGTTCACGGTTTTTATCTCGGATAGGGCGATGATCGAGCAGTTTTGTTTGGGCGATGTCACTGGCTAATTGTCGGCGTTTAGCAAGTAGATCCAACAATTCCGCATCAATATGACTAATTTCTTCTCGTAAACTCACTAAGTCTCTTTCCATAATATGTTCCTGACATTCTTATTATGAGTGTAGCCTGTGCATCATAGATATCTTTTTGATCAGTAAAACAAAAAACCTCCCTGTTGATGGGAGGTTTTTATTCGTCTTCTTAAATTTTCTTTGAAACGAATCAACCTCCTTATGAGAAGGTGGAAAAAAAGAAAAATAACAAAGACGGTTTGATAATCATTTGACCTGTTAGCATGCTACTTTATGGTTTCAATAATGTATTTTAATTAACCTATTTAGCTTGAAGTGTCAACAGGCAGTAAAAACGCGCTCATTGAGCGCGTTAGGGCAAAAATCAGGGGGGATTATACTTCTAAGTTGAGATTATTAGACTCTTTAACACTATTATCTGTGCGGCGAGCTTCTGCTTTATGCTGCACTTTATTGAGTTGGCGCTCTAATTTTGTCAGCAGATCATTGATTGCCGCGTACATATCTTCATGTTTAGCGCTGGCCACTAACGTGCCATTCGGTGTGCCGATTGTGGCATCAACCAAGAATCCTTGCGGTTCTTTTGATAGTACGATATGTGGATTTATTAGATTAACTTGCCATTTGCTTAACTTACTTAGACGGTCTTCTACATGGCTACGAATTGCGGGGGTAATTTCCATTTGTTTGCTGGTAATGTTCACTAACATATAGTTACCTCTTTAGATGTTACTCCGTCTCTGGTCCATTCAGCATAGCGCCATTTTGCATAAAAAGAATGATCTAAATCACTTTTATTGAGTGATTTTGGTAGTAAGTAATGGAATTGTGATAGCCAAGGAAGATATGGAGAATATTTGTTGCTAAGAAAAGAGTTATGCGTCATTATTGGTCAGTTGTGGGATTATTAAATTACGTTATAATTACAAAGATTTCATTGTTTTCAAGGTGAAAATAATGAAAATATAGCCAAACATGACAAAAATTGCGCTAATGTGTTCAGTTATTTTGTGTAAATAATACACAAAGCAAAAAACAAGTCTTACAAAAATCACACTTTTAGTAGTGATATTTCTGACAATAACAACCCTGGCAACTTCAACGAGTAGATAAAAAAACAGCAGCCATTTAGCTACTGTTTTGAGCACTTGTTCAAATCTGATGGGATGAGATTTTATACAGGGTTGGCAGCGATCAGCTGTGCCACTTTATTGGCTTCAGCCGTCAATCCTAATTCTTTATAAGCTAACATCATATAAGGGAGTGCTTTCCGGGTTGGATTAGCATCAGGGTAGTCTCGTAGCATTTGTTCTACTCGATTGACAACAGCTACATAAGCATTGCGTTTAGTGTAATATTGCACAACTGCAAGTTCATATTTGGCTAAACGCTCTTTGAGGAATATTAACCGCTTGGTAGCATCAGTTGAATATTGACTGTTTGGGTAATAGCGCACCAGTTGGTTGAAATCACGGAATGCAGCACGGGCATGTTCAGGATCACGATTTGAACGATCAATACCGAACAGCCCTTGTAATGGGCTGTCATCATCCAGAGTTTGCGAAACCAAACCACGCATATAGAGTACATAATCGATATTAGGGTGGGTTGGATTCAGGCGCATGAAACGGTCAATGGATGCGAGAGCCAGAGGGTATTCCGCTGATTTGTAATAGGCGTAGATCAGATCAAGTTGAACTTGCTGGGAGTACGGGCCAAAAGGATATCGGTTATCAAGGGATTCCAATTGTTTGATAGCCGATTTATAGTTACCTTCTTGCAGTTTTTCCTGCCCAATTGAATAAATTTGAGATGGCGGGATATCAGGAACAGCATCCTTATTGTTAGAGCATCCAGATAGAACCAGGCTCAATGTGGTCGCTGCCACCAGATATTTCATGCGAATCATCACGTGTTGATTATCCTCTGAGTGTTTTCTGGGAGACTGTCCGTGAAGCTCCCGGCAAAATATGAGTTACAATAGCACACTATTTTAAATGAAACGGCCTCGCCGTCAAAACTCAACGTAAAATATAGAAGTTATAATGGCACAACAAATCCGACTTAATGCAATAGTCGCTGAATCTCAGCTAGGTCAACGTTTAGATCAAGCATTGGCTGAATTGTTCCCTGATTACTCCAGGTCACGTATAAAAGAGTGGATCTTGGATAATAAAGTTCAAGTTAATGGCAAATTAATTAGCAAACCAAAAGAAAAAGTCCTGGGCGGTGAAGAAATTTCCGTTGACGCTATCATTGAAGAAGATACGCGTTGGGAGCCACAGAATATCGAACTGAATATTGTCTATGAAGATGACGATATTTTGGTCATCAATAAACCACGTGATTTGGTTGTTCATCCGGGGGCAGGTAATCCTGACGGTACTGTGTTGAACGCCTTGTTATATCATTATCCTGAAATTGCAGATGTTCCCCGTGCAGGTATTGTTCATCGTCTTGACAAAGATACGACAGGGCTAATGGTTGTGGCAAAAAACGTTCCGGCACAAACTCGTTTGGTGGAATCTTTACAATTACGTGAAATAACCCGTGAATATGAAGCGGTTGCTTTGGGATGTATGACGGCTGGAGGAACGGTAGAAGAACCTATCTCCCGCCATCCAACAAAACGGACACACATGGCAGTACATCCTATGGGTAAACCTGCTGTTACCCATTATCGTGTTATGGAACATTTCCGGGCGCATACTCGATTGCGTTTACGTTTGGAGACAGGCAGAACACACCAAATTCGGGTGCACATGGCACATATAAAACACCCGTTAGTGGGTGATCCTCTGTACGGTGGGCGACCTCGTCCCTTAAAAGGGGCTTCTGATAAATTTCGCGAGATGATGCGCAATTTTGATCGCCAGGCATTGCATGCAACCATGTTACGCCTTTACCATCCGATCACTGGAATTGAGATGGAATGGCATGCGCCATTACCGGACGACATGGTTAAGTTGATTGAAGTGATGAAAGCGGATGCCGAGACTTTCAAAGATGAGATGGATTGGTAGGTAAATGACACCACTGATTTTTCCTGATTGGCCACAGCCTGATAATGTTGGCGCTTGCAGTACTACTCGTTTAGGCGGAGTAAGCCAGTCCCCATATGACAGTTTAAATCTGGGTAATCATGTTGGGGACGTTCCAGAATACGTGGAACGGAATAGAACGCTGTTGGTTGAATATGCCCAATTGCCGCAGCAGCCTATATGGTTGGAGCAAGTACATGGAATACGTGTTATCACACTTGATGGTCAGCCATTGGTGAATAATCAGGCTGATGCCGTTTACACGAATATACCTGATCAGGTTTGTGCTGTGATGACAGCAGATTGCTTACCAGTTCTTTTTTGCAGTATTTCTGGTGATGAAGTCGCGGCGGCTCATGCAGGATGGCGCGGATTATGCGCCGGAGTGTTGGAGAATACCGTGTCTCGATTTAGCGCAAAACCTGACATGATCCGTGCGTGGTTGGGGCCTGCTATTGGCCCTGAAAAATTTGAGGTGGGATGTGAGGTTAGGGAAGCTTTCATCGCAACCAATCCTGATCTGGAACACGCTTTCACGCCTTATGGCGATAAGTTTCTGGCAAATATTTACTTACTGGCTAAATTAAAGTTGCAGTCAGTAGGAATAACAGACATTTTTGGTGGAGCCGCATGTACTGTCATGGAGGAAAAAAACTTTTTCTCCTATCGTCGTGATGGTAATACAGGGCGAATGGCAACTTTAATCTGGTTGCGATAACCTACTTTACAGGACGATCTTTGACGTATAGCGGTAAGTTTCCAATTAACTTTACAGAAGACCTTGAATATTTAAGGAATGGCCTTATCTAGTCTCCAGTAGCAAATTCTGACCAGTATTGGAGGTGTTATGCGTCTGGATCGTCTTACCAATAAATTCCAGCTTGCTCTCGCTGACGCCCAATCCCTCGCATTAGGGCGTGATAATCAATTCATCGAACCTATCCACTTGATGAGTGCATTAATTAATCAAGAAGGTGGTTCAGTACGTCCTTTATTGGCCTCGGCAGGGGTGGATACGGGAAGCTTCAATGATCAACTGAATCAGGCTCTGAACCGATTGCCGAAAGTAGAAGGCAATGGTGGAGATGTGCAGGTATCCAACGAACTGGGACGTTATTTAAACTTGTGTGACAAACTTGCCCAAAAATCAGGTGATAACTTCATTTCTTCTGAACTCTATGTTCTGGCAGCGATAGAAGAACGTGGAACATTAAGTGACATGTTGAAAGCGGCGGGAGCAACCAAAGATAAAATCACTAAGGCAATAGAGCAAATGCGCGGTGGTGAAAAAGTAAATGAGCAAGGCGCAGAAGATCAGCGCCAAGCGTTAAAGAAATATACTATTGATCTGACTGAGCGTGCTGAACAAGGCAAATTAGATCCTGTAATTGGGCGTGATGAAGAAATTCGTCGAACTATTCAGGTATTGCAGCGCCGAACCAAAAATAACCCTGTCCTCATTGGTGAACCAGGGGTCGGGAAGACCGCGATTGTCGAAGGTTTGGCTCAGCGTATTGTTAATGGTGAAATTCCAGAAGGGCTGAAAAACAAACGTGTTCTGTCCCTTGATATGGGCGCGTTATTAGCCGGTGCTAAATATCGTGGTGAATTCGAAGAGCGTTTGAAAGGTGTTTTGAACGATCTTGCCAAACAGGAAGGTTCAGTCATTCTGTTTATTGATGAATTGCATACCATGGTAGGCGCAGGCAAAGCCGAAGGCGCAATGGATGCCGGTAACATGTTAAAACCCGCTCTGGCTCGTGGAGAACTGCATTGCGTCGGGGCAACAACACTTGATGAGTATCGTCAATATATAGAAAAAGATGCAGCCTTAGAGCGTCGTTTCCAGAAAGTTTATGTGGCAGAACCTACGGTTGAGGACACGATTGCTATTTTACGTGGGCTGAAAGAGCGATATGAGTTGCATCATCACGTCCAAATTACTGATCCGGCCATCGTAGCGGCTGCAACATTATCTCATCGCTATATTTCTGATCGTATGCTGCCTGACAAAGCCATTGACCTCATTGATGAAGCAGGGGCAAGTCTGCGTATGCAGATGGATTCTAAACCAGAAGCACTGGATCGCCTTGAGCGTCGTGTTATTCAATTAAAGCTTGAGCAGCAAGCACTGAAAAAAGAGTCTGATGATGCCAGTAAAAAACGTTTAGAGATGCTGAACGAAGAATTGGCAGAAAAAGAACGTGAATATTCTGAATTGGAAGAAGAGTGGAAAGCAGAAAAAGCTGAACTTAGTGGTACTCAGAATATTAAGGCTGAATTAGAAAATGCCCGTATTGAATTAGAAAAAGCTCGCCGTAGTGGTGACTTGGCTAAAATGTCTGAAATTCAGTACGGAAAAATTCCGGAATTGGAAAAACGTCTGGCGACAGCAACAACAGCAGAAAATCGTCATATGAAGCTGCTGCGTAACAAAGTCACAGATGCTGAAATCGCTGAAATACTCGCGCGTTGGACAGGGATCCCTGTATCCAGGATGTTGGAAAGCGAAAAGGATAAGCTACTGCGTATGGAGCAAGAATTGCATAAACGCGTGATAGGGCAGAATGAAGCTGTTGATGCCGTATCGAATGCAATTCGTCGTAGCAGAGCGGGATTATCTGATCCCAATCGTCCAATCGGTTCTTTCATGTTCCTGGGACCGACAGGGGTGGGGAAAACAGAATTGTGTAAAGCATTGGCTAATTTCTTGTTCGACAGTGATGATGCCATGGTGCGCATTGATATGTCAGAGTTTATGGAAAAACATGCCGTTTCAAGGTTGGTGGGAGCGCCTCCCGGCTATGTTGGATATGAAGAAGGCGGGTATCTGACAGAAGCGGTGCGCCGTCGTCCTTATTCGGTCATTTTGCTGGATGAGGTAGAGAAAGCTCATCCAGATGTTTTCAATATCTTATTGCAGGTATTGGATGATGGCCGGTTGACTGATGGTCAGGGCAGAACGGTTGATTTTCGTAACACGGTTGTGATTATGACTTCTAACTTAGGCTCCGATATGATTCAGGAGCGCTTTGGTTCACTGGATTATATAGGTATGAAAAATATGGTGATGGAGGTGGTTGGTCACCATTTCAGACCTGAGTTTATCAACCGGGTTGATGAAGTTGTTGTGTTCCATCCATTAGGAAAAGAACATCTGAAATCTATTACGAATATTCAATTGCAGCGTTTATACCAGCGTTTGGAAGATCATGGTTATCAAGTGGAGATAACACCTCCAGCGCTGGAAAAACTAAGCGAAGCTGGTTTTGATCCTGTCTATGGGGCTCGTCCATTGAAACGGGCTATCCAGCAAGAGATTGAAAACCCACTGGCCCAGCAAATTCTTTCTGGCAAATTGATTCCAGGTAAATTAGTGATTCTGGAGTTGGAAGACAATCGTATTGTTGCAAACCAATAATATTGGCTGCTTAAAAAGTTTTTAGGAGGTGTTTTTGCACCTCTTTTTTCTTTTTATAGATTGGAAAAACAACAAATCCGGGTGTTTTGGGTGATAAATAATCGGTTGAAGTCTTTTTTTAAAATAACTATTGCCAGTATCATAAAACTCCCTATAATGCGCTTCCGTTGTCACGACAAACACACAAACCGGTCGGGATGACAACGTGAAAGGCCCTGAAAAATAAGGCTTGACACGAAAAGAGGAAAGCGTAAGATACGCAGCCTCGC
>NZ_JBEBMB010000002.1:0-2862 GCF_040081915.1 Xenorhabdus sp. SGI240 | reverse complement strand
GCCAACACTCCCGTAGCCTGCAAGGGAGTCCACACTGTGTGGTACATCTGCGCACCTTTGGAAGCAGATATCATCGTTGTTGATGATGAAGGTTATTTAATCCACCCTGGCACGATGCCAGTCACCCGGACGGGGAACATGCTTCCCGTCGGGCAGGGTGTTCTCCGTCTTTTTTATTTAAGGAGAACATCATGCAAAAAAGAGAACTTATCATGCTGGACAGTCCCGCGCTGTCTGCGGCATTTCCCGGTAAAAAACCGCTGGAGCGGTTGTTTCTGGGCTTTCTGCTTGTCAATACCGCCTCAACGTTATGTCAGGATGACCCGTCTGAGCAATGGACAGGCCGGCAGGTGTCTGAGTCGCTGGCCTATATGGTGCCGGCATCAGAGAAAACCTATTCGGTTTACCTGTCGGACACGCAGTTAAGGGTGACACTCTCGGCGGATGCCTTCGGGCTGGCGGTGACCTCAATCGTGCTTGCCCGTATTGCCGCGCTGAATGGGCCGAATGCGGATGCCAGTCGGTTCCGTGAATTGCGGGAATATGTGGCTCAGCACCCGGAAAGCGGTCTGATAAGGTCAGTCATGACATGGGTGCCCCCCGAGGACTTTATCAGCCGGTCATTAATCGAAAATAAAAATAATCATTCTCACTGACGTTATCAGCCCATGATGCTGTTAACCCTTTTCTTAAGCGCCTGACCAGGGAGCTGAAAACACCTTCCCGGTCTCGGGCGGGTGTTTTCTTTATTTGACCTCAAATCAAGGAAATACGTATGGACCCCATTTTTTTACCGGCCCCGGATGACACCGGTCCGGCATGCCATGAAGACATTTTTACCGTGCAGGTCACCGGCCTGATGCAACACCCGCAAGCGAGGCAATCCCTGCGGGAAGAAACCCTGACCGTGTGCGAAGCGGCTTCGGTCACCGAAGCGGTGCAGCGCCTGAAGGTTATCCATCTGCTGGGCGACTGGCCGGTGCCGGAAACGTTATCTCATCAGGCGAAGTGCATTTTTTTCCCGCTGACCGTCATGATTTATGACGCCCAGGATGAAAAAGTGCTCGGTGGCCGATGCTATGATGAGATTGTATGGGCGCAGCCGGTGACGCTGGTATCAGACCGCCTGTCACTGGAAAAGCAACAGCAGCAGTTGTGTCAGTCAGCCGTGCTTGAGCAGAGCTGGCAGAATGCACAGGCTGCCCGGGCATTGTGGCATGAGGCGCACTTACTGTCGCTGCATGTGGTTTCACCCTGTTATCAACAGTGTCGTGAAGTGCGGGATATTCTCCGGCACGGCACGACAGTCAGTGTTTAACGCGTGAGGTATCACTATGGCACCTTTGCGTTTAACCGTCTGGCAGGTGATTGCCGGCACGCTGCTGAAGCGTCATTTTGGCCTGAACCTGGAGGATACGGTCCTGTGTGAAGCCGACACGGTGGCTGAACTGATGGCCCATGGCGTCCCCCCATTTGAAGCCATTAACGCGTTAGTGGATAAATACGATTTAACCCGGCTAGATGCGCAGGGTATCCCGCGCAGTACACCGTATCTGGGTATTCATGATGAACTGAGAGTGCTTTTCGACTGCGGTATTACCGAAACGATGCTCAGTCAGGCCAACGGGTCACCGTCCGAGTAACCCATTTTTTTAATCACCCATCGGGGGAATTGTGCCCTGATGGCGCGGTTCCTCCGGTTTATTCTTATTAATCCAATGAGGAACTTAACCATGGCAGAATGGGTCACCAATCAACTGGAAATTACCGGCAAGTCAGTGTGTATTGACGTGATGCAACAATGGGTCTGCGGTGAAGAAATTCCCCGTTACCGCCAGGCGGTACTGCAAAGCCTGCGATTGTTTCTGGCGGGCTGTGCGGGGATACTGAAACCGACTAAACCGCAAACTTATACGCCTTACCCTGATTTAGTACGCAGCACGGCGGCACCGACGGCGCAGAGCCTGGCTTTTGAACAGTGGCTGACGTTGTTGCAGGATAATGTGCCGTTAAGCAGCGATAACATTAAACGGATAGATAACCTGTACCGCCAGTCCGGTCTCAGCCTGGTGCGCTGGGAAAATATTCCGGCGCTGGCGCGCGACAGTATCACCCGTCTCCTGACCCGTCAGTATACCGACTGGTTTGGGATGGTAGGCTGGTCTGAGACGCCCGATATCGGCGCGTGCTGGGATAAGCTGAACGCTTACCCGGCATCGGCGCCGCCCTGCGATATGCTGATGATAATGCCGACCCGGCTGGCGACTGAGATTAACGGTAACAGTGGGTTGTTGAAAGGCATTGCGACGACGGCGCAGTTTTACGACGGGCAATACGGCCTTGAATGGCCGTTGGGTCACCATGTCCGCTGGGAGCGCCGCAATGTCAGCTGCTTAACCGTGCGTTTTGACTCCCCCTGGGCACCGCCGTCGGCCGAACTGATGGGCGAACTGTCATCGGTGTTTGACTGTGAAATCCGCCACGGGTACAGCGCATCGTCAGGTCAGCTCAAAGGCTACGATTGCTATGACCAGGGCGAGCATGTGGACAGCGGCAACGGGCAGTCAGGACGGGAAAACCGGCCGGCGCTTTATCTGGTCAACGAGGAGAAGCAGGCGGTGAACCTGCCCGTGCCGGCCATCGCGGTCGGGCCATAGCCATTCGTTTAACTCACCATTAATGTATTGTTTTATCTTCACTTCAACCGAAAGGGGAAAACAGGTTCCCCTTTCGGAACGTGTTTTCCCTTTATTTTTTGCAAGGAAAACACGTGATGTCATCACAGCCGGATCACCAGAAAGAATTTATCGCGCTGTTTAACCAGACGGCGCGTTATCACCGTCGTTACCAGGTCTTTCAGGA
>NZ_JBEBMB010000019.1:0-79781 GCF_040081915.1 Xenorhabdus sp. SGI240 | reverse complement strand
TCGCAAGCCAGAACGGGGAGAGAAAGAAATCGCTGTACTGACTATCGACGTCATGAACGGGGTGCCCGATGAGGCGCCCTACTCTGCAAGGCCAAAAAACTTGGACGATATTCTCAGTGAGGAACTGAACACCATTATTTTTGAAGCGACATGCAGTGTCCTAGCAACACCTGACATGGTAGCAAAAATGATTTTAATGAACGGACATCAGAAAGGAGGTAATTCCAGTGTCAAATAAATTCATTAGAATAGATGAAGTTTTAAGCAGGGTAGGTTATAGCAAATCATGGACTTATAAATTAATTGATAGAGGGGAATTTCCTAAACCGGTTAAAATTGGTCCTCGTTCAATTGCTTTTGTAGAGAGTGAGATTAACGAATGGATTGAGCAGCGTATTAATAAGTCTCGCCGCCCAATTGGAGATAATGCTTAATCAGTCGTTTTTAAAACGGCTATTAATAATATCTTTCCCGTATTCCAAGGCATTCATAAAATTAGCGTACCATTGAAGCATTTCTCTACGCCCATCCAGATGAAGGGCATGATTATACGTGCCCCTAATAGTATTTTTATCAACATGAGCAAGCTGCAATTCTACCCATTCAGAAGGGAAGCGTTGCTCATGTAGCACAGTACTCATAGTGTGGCGGAATCCATGCCCCGTAGCTCTACCTCCGTATCCCATGCGCTTCATCATGGTATTCATAGCCATTTCACTGAGAGATTTTTTGTAATCAGTTCGGCTAGGAAATACATATTGGTAATCACCACTAATTGGGATTAATTGTTGAAGTAAAGTTACCGCCTGATCAGGTAAAGGCACGCTGTGCGGTCTGCGCATCTTCATTCTTTCCGCTGGAATTTGGATAAGTCTTTTTTCCAGATCAACCTCACTCCACTCTAATTTTCTTAATTCACCAGGGCGCAATCCGGTAATAATTAGAATTCTCAACGCATGTCTAACAATTTGGCTACCCATGTGCTTATCAATGGATTTCAGGAATTCGGGTAATTCGTCAACATCAAGATGAGGATAATGTTCTCTTTTGTGAGGGATAAAGGCACTAGCAAGATCAGGAGCAGGGTTATACTCAGCTCGACCGGTAATAATTGCGTATTTCCAAACTTCGCCGCAACGTTGGCGAACTTTCTTTAACTTCTCAGTAGCTCCGCGCTTTTCCATTCGAGAAAGAACATCCAGTAATTCCAAAGGCTTTATATCCGCTATCGGCCTATTACCAATATAAGGAAAAACATCATTTTCAAAAGCACTCATCATGTCAGTGCGATATCCTGCCGACCATCTATCTTTACGCTTTTCGTACCATTCAAGAGTGATTTTTTCAAAAGTATTTTCAGACATAATAGCGCCTTCTCGCTTCTTTTGTTTTCTATCTTCAGAAGGATTAACGCCACCAGCAATCATAGAGCGATACTCTGCGGTTCTTTTCCTTGCTTCTGCCAAAGGAATTTCAGGGTAAGTGCCCAAAGATAACATCTTCTGCTTACCCTCAAAACGATAACGAAATCTCCAGCCTCTAGATCCGTTCGGTTCTACCAATAGCCAAAGCCCATTACCATCAGACAGAGTGTAAGATTTCTCTTGTGGCTTAGCTCTCTTAATTGCTACGTCTGTTAGCTTCATCATTTCACCCTTGTGTATAGGAAGATGTGTATAGAAAAAACTATACACAAAACTATGCACAATTTCATGTCGCTTTCAGGAGACGTTAGGAGATATTAGGAGACTTGGATTTATTGTTATTTGTTGATTTTGTTTAAAAAAAGAGACTTTAGGAGATGTTAGAAGAAGTAGAAGTGGCGGAGGAGGAGAGATTCGAACTCTCGGATGGTTTCCCATCGGCGGTTTTCAAGACCGCTGCCTTCAGCCGCTCGGCCACCCCTCCGCAATGCCGAGCACTATAAACATCACCGTTCCCAATGTAAAGTATTTGTCTGTTCAACTGCCGTTAATTTATTCACAACACTGTCTTTTGGTCTATTTATTCAGCATTTTTGGTAATCTTTCTTGGGGATAGTGGTGATTTTTGCTAAATTGCAGCCATCGTTATTGGATGGTAAAAAGTTATGTTGGTATTTGAAAGTCGTGAGATCGAAACTGATGCACAAGGTTATCTAAAAAACTACCGTGATTGGCAAGAAGCCATGGCTCCTATCATTGCCGAGCAGGAAGCAATCGCTCTAACCGAACAGCATTGGGAAGTTATCCGTTTTGTACGCGAGTTCTATGAAGAATTTAATACTTCACCCGCTATTCGTATGCTCGTCAAAGCGATCGCCCAAAAATATGGGGAGGAGAAAGGGAATAGCCGTTACCTCTATCGCCTGTTTCCCAAAGGGCCTGCAAAACAAGCAACAAAAATTGCAGGCCTTCCCAAGCCCGTCAAATGTATTTGATTTATTCATCCGCCGCTAATGGCGGATGCTAAAATCATTCATCTCTTCTACGTCACAAAACTGAGATTGAAAATGTTCTATTTTGGCACCAGGAGGCCCACCCTGCTCTAGCCAATGTGTTAACATTTTGATTTGTCCATCATTGCCACAAGCGACAATCTTTACACTCCCATCATTCATATTACGAACATATCCCACCAGCTTATTTTTCTTTGCCCAATGGATAAGTGTGATAACGGAATCCAACTCCCTGTACCTTTCCGTAAACATAAATAGTCATGCTGCATTTAGTCATCGTTATATTCCTCCCAGATAAGATGGTAAAAACGTTGAAACCCACTTTTGTTATTGTATTTTATATACGCAACAGCTAACCTGAAATTATGAGATGGTGATCACATGCCATCTTGATTTCAAAAATCATGCAAAATTCCGGCTACCGTTACCGGGTGTGCGCTTGAAATTTACCTGACCGCCCTTATATAAGTGTCATTGCAAGGTTTCTTTGGAGGTGGCTATGATGATCGCCAGCAAATTTGGTATCGGCCAGCAAGTACGACATAGATTGCTGGGTTACTTGGGTGTTATTGTAGATATTGATGCTGAATATTCTTTAGAACAGCCGCAGGAAAATGATATTGCATCTAATGCTACCTTACGTTCAGCGCCGTGGTATCACGTTGTGATGGAAGATGATGATGGTCAACCTATCCATACTTATTTGGCAGAAGTCCAATTGACTTACGAAACATCAGATGAACATCCAGAACAATCTTCTCTGGATGAATTAGCCGAATCTATCCGCAGTCAATTACAAGCTCCACGACTACGCAATTAAATACTTTTATTACCGTTATCCAATGCATAACAGTAAGGCGGTGAATAATGAACCCATCGCCGCCTTATTCACTTTTCCATCCCCAACCGCAGGATTTCAATTTTTGGGCAACGATCCATCACAACATCTAGCCCTTCATTTTCCGCCAATAATTTTGCTTCTTCATTGATAAATAATTTATTCATATAAAGGTATCGCTATGGAATCAACTGTTCGCACCTTAGCTGAATCGAAAAATATTGCGCTTGTCGCACACGATCATTGTAAAAATTCCCTGCTGGCCTGGGTTAATACCCATAACACTTTGTTAGCAAAGCATACTTTATATGCTACAGGAACGACGGGGCATTTAATTCAGCAGAAAACAGGGTTGCCTGTAACAAGCATGTTAAGTGGGCCAATGGGAGGTGACCAACAACTCGGTGCGCTGATTTCGGAAGGCAAAATTGATGTTTTAATCTTCTTTTGGGATCCTTTGAACGCGGTTCCTCATGATCCTGATGTTAAAGCGCTGCTACGCGTGGCAACGGTTTGGAATATCCCTGTTGCAACCAACTGTTCAACCGCCGATTTTCTTATCAACTCAGCACTTTTCTCTCAAGATGTTGATATTTGCGTGCCCGATTATCAGCACTATCTCAATGAGAGATTGAAGTGATTTCAACAACCATCAGGGTGAAATTTAGGGCTTACGCTGAATCGGCACGCCCAATTGCGCCAGTTGATGAATGAAAATAGAAGGGTTTTTCAGCTTCTGCATGAGCCAAACCTGCTTTTTTGCTCGCGTCAATGCGACGTATAACAGACGGCGCTCTTCCGCATCAGGGAAATTTTCAGGTTGTGGTAATAAAACTTGTTCTATCACAGATTCCCTTTCCGGCGCCGGAAAACCGTCTTTTCCCTGTTGCAATCCCAGTATAATGACATAATCCGCTTGCTGCCCTTTAGCCGCATGAATTGTCATGAAATCAATCTTCAAATTTGGCCAGCGCGTCGGCGCTTTTTTCAATAATTCGGGTTTGAGATAGTGATAGCGAGCCAATAATAAGATGGTTTCTTGTCTGGTAACATAACCACTCATTTTATTAAGTAATGCCTCTAATTGCTCTTCCGGTAAAATAACAACCGTTTTTTTATTGTCTTTTGTCAGGCTACGGAGAGGCTTTTTAAATTGATAAGGATTTTGCTGCACAAATTGGTTGGCAATCTCCCTAATACGGTCATTAAGACGATAAGTCGTATCCAGTGCACATTCAGCTACTTTATCAAAGTAGGTTGAAAATGCTGTCGGTAACGATAATTCAGTGCCACTGAAGCGATAGATTGTCTGCCAATCATCTCCCACAACAAATAAATGACTTTGCTTATTTTGTGCCTGCAATGCCGTTAATAATTTGATCCCCAAAGGAGAAATATCCTGAAATTCGTCCACCAGAATATGTTTCCACGGGCTGATAAATCGACCTTTCTGTAAAATATTCACCGCCTGATGGATCAAACCAGAAAAATCGACCGCGCCCTCAGATTCCAATGCCGATTTCCAGGCTTTCAGCAAAGGTGCCATCAGCCGCAGACGCTTCTGAAATGCATCAATATAAGCAGCAGGTGCCTGCTCAAGCATCTCTTTTTGGCTGCCACCCTGCATACGCATTAATTCCAGCCAACGTTCTAAACGAACCGATAAACGAGTCGTCAATGACCTATCATGCCAATATTCACCTTCCGGCAATTGCCAATTCAATTCTGCATTCAACCATTCTCGCCAACCTTTAGCCTGTGCTTTTTTTCCTCCACACTGTTTTTGCCATTCTTGAATGAGAAAATCACGGCGCTTTTGCATATTCATTTCCAGCTTGCTAATTTTGGGTGACTTATTACTGCCTTGCTGAATAATATGCAATGCCAGGGCATGAAATGTTTTGGCTTTTATTTCTTGGGTTCCTAAACGAACCTGAATACGTTCATTCATTTTATCAGCAGTCTGGCAATCGAAAGCCAACAACAAAATTTGCTCTGGAAGTGCGTATTGACGTAACAATAACCATCCTGCGCGCGCAATTAAAACAGCGGTTTTTCCACTGCCCGCCCCCGCTAATACCAGAATATTTTGTTCACCATTCATCACTGCCTGACACTGAGAACGATCAAGTGGTGACGCTTCTATTGTCTGGAAAAATTGTCCATATTGCACCCGCATATGATCAACCCATTGCCGGTTCAGCGTTTGGATTATTTTTTCACCTTCCTCTGACCAATCCAGACAAATCTTATAATTGTCACGACAATTTTCAAATTGTGCGACTCGTTGTAATGGCAAAGGTAAAGCCTGAAATGTTTCCTGAATTTGTTGCTGCACGGAAGCTAAATCAGTCGTTTTCAGCCAACGATTCTGTTGTTTGATTTTAGCTATACCATTTACTTGAGCTGCCAAAACATCAGCACTGACTTCGCTCATGGCAAGGCTCCATTTTTGCCATTCTTTTAAGAGATAATGGTAAAAACGTTGTGTTTGCTGCCATTCAGTGCCATGCAGGCGAACCACTTTGCCTTCTGGAAGTTCAAATTCCAGTTCCCCCCAAACAATCCCTCGCTTACACTGGATCCCAATTAATTGATTAAATGGGATAAGGTACTGGTGCTTATCACCGCTAATTTCAATGCCAGCATTAAGTAGACGTACCCGATTATAAGGATGCTGCGCAAGGCGTTGGCCGATTTGCGTTGATTTTAGTTCTATTGTCATGGCACCGTACCTGAAAATTGTTGAACTTCTTCATCACGTCAATGTTGCCAGGGGTATTTTGTGCTAACGGTTTTATCCAGTTCCCGTCATCTTCTGTATAACAGTCACACCCTCTATTATATCCGTATATTCATTGCACTAACAGGAACCACCCTTATTCCCTGGTTATTAGGGGAAGAACTCAAAATAACCATTCCACTGCTACTGGGTGTTGTTGCGGCAGCATTAACCGATTTGGATGACCGTTTAGTTGGCCGATTACGTAACCTCACCATTACCTTAATTTCTTTCTTTGTTGCTTCCGCTTCTATTACCCTGCTGTTTCCCTATCCATGGCTTTTTATGCCTGGTTTAGCCGTATCCACTTGTGGTTTTATTCTGCTTGGAGCATTAGGGCAACGTTACGCCACTATCGCTTTTGGTGCTTTGCTCATCGCCATTTATACCATGCTCGGTTCGTCAATTTTCCCTGTCTGGTATCAACAGCCTTTATTACTGCTTACCGGCGCAATCTGGTATAACTTATTAACGTTAACCGGCCATTTATTCTTTCCGATTCGCCCCTTGCAAGAAAATTTAGCGCGCTGTTATCAGCAACTTTCAGCGTATCTCTATGCCAAAAACAGCCTGTTTGATCCCGATTCTGAGGCTGAGGAATATAAACAATCAATGTTTGATGTTGCCATGGCGAACAGTGCATTAGTCGCAACGTTCAATCATGCCAAAAGTTCTTTGTTAAGTCGTTTAAAGGGAGACAGAGGACAACGGGGGACTCGCCATACATTGCATTATTATTTTGTAGCCCAGGATATCCATGAACGCGCCAGTTCATCTCATGTTCAATATCAAAAACTACGGGACGTGTTTCGCCATAGCGATATTATGTTCCGCGTCCAGAGATTGCTTTCCATGCAAGCGCGGGCATGTGAACAGGTTGCACAATCTATTATCCTGCGTAAGCAATATCAGCATAACCCACGGTTTGAAAGTGCATTCAGCTACCTTGAAAGTTCGATTGAGCGTTTAAGAAATCAGCAAGGCACTGACACTAAGATGATGGCATTTGATAATTTGCTGAAAAATTTACGTGCCATTGACGCCCAATTAGCCGGGCTGGGTTCAGATCAATATCTTCTTTCTCAGAACACCGTTCTAAAAGATAAACAAGAAGAAACACAGTTATCCGAGGAGGCTTTAACTGGCTGGCGTGATATCTGGCTTAGGCTCAGAAGTCACCTGACACCACAATCTGCCCTATTTCGCCATGCTATCCGTATGTCCGTTTTGCTGTGTACTGGTTATGCCATTATTCAGCTATTTGATTTACAGCGTGGATATTGGATCTTGCTCACCAGTTTATTTGTCTGCCAACCGAACTATAGCGCCACTCGCCGCCGTCTGGCCTTACGTGTGATGGGTACACTAACGGGAATTTTAATTGGCCTGCCCATTCTCTATTTTGTCCCCTCCATTGAAGGCCAATTAGTGTTGATTGTTATTTCTGGTATGTTGTTCTTTGCCTTTCGTAATAGCCAATATGCACATGCAACGCTCTTTATCACTCTGCTGGTATTACTGAGTTTCAATTTATTAGGCGAAGGGTTTGAAGTAGCGCTGCCAAGAATCATTGATACATTAGTAGGTTGTGGTATTGCTTTACTTGCTGTTAGTTTTATCTGGCCAGACTGGAAGTTCCGTCAATTGCCTCAAGTGATTACCCGCACAATGGGAGCGAATTGCCGCTATCTTAGTGCAATTTTAATCCAATACCACCAGGGTAAAAGTAATAGCCTGAATTATCGGGTCGCCCGTCGTGAAGCTCACAATTGTGATGCTGAACTGGCATCAGTGATCTCAAATATGGCATCGGAACCCAAAAATTATCGAATCGCCCAAGAAGCCGCTTTTCGTCTGCTATGCCTCAATCACACCATGTTAAGTTATATTTCTGCATTAGGTGCCCATCGAGATAAACTTAACGATCCGGCAATCTTAAAAATTCTTAATAATGCAATCTGTTATGTTGAATCCACATTAGAACAAGGCCTGGTGAATGATGCTACATTGCAAGCCGCAGTGAATAAGATGTTAGAAAAAATTAATCTGATACCTTCTGAAAGTAACAGTAAAGTCCAGCTTATACTACAACAAATAGGGTTGCTCATTGAACTATTACCGGAAATTGTCTGTTTAAAAAAACAATTTAGTGAGCAAGAGCCACACTAATCAGTTATATCCGGGGCGGTATCGCCCCCGGATATATGATAGAATCATTGCCTCCCAATAAATTATTGGACACCATTAAAAAAACACTATCAAATAAATTATATTCTCGATAAACTTCAAGTTGCAACCCGCAAGACGACGCGAGGCCTTATATTTTCCCGCCGCACTGAAAAATATAACACGCATCCTGAAATTGGATTGGCATATAAATAAACACTCCATCAATTATTGACATTTACAAAAATTAATATCATCAGCGTTCGTTTTTGATATTGATTACACATGAAACTTCTGTAGAGTTGAAAATCTATAAAAAACAACAAATCATATTTATTTGATTTTTATCAATAGCGATAATTATCACTTTTGAATTTATGAACAAATGGAAAATGATATGGAAGAAACAATTGCCATTGCTAAATATCCTATTGGCCTGAACCCGGAAAAGCTTTTTGCCACCCCCAAGCTTAACTATGCATTTATACGCATAAATAATATTTGTAATGCACGTTGCGAATTTTGCGATGTATGGCAAACCGCTCAGGTTGATGCACATAAACAAATAGACATGATTAGACTTTGGCAAGAGTTAGAGGCTCTCTCACCGCAGGAAGTCAATATTCATGGAGGAGAAGCTTTTTTATCAAAAGATTTTCTGACTATTCTGGATTGTAATAAAAACACGCCGATCTCCATTACAACCAATGGAACTGCTTTATCAAAAAAGATCTTCAATCGTGTACAAAACAAGAGCCATCTTGTCAGAAAATTTTATATCTCAATTGATCATGTAGAACCCGAAAAAAATGGCAAGTCACGAGGCATTCGTTGGTTAACAAACAATCTTTATGATGCCATGGAATATATTAAACAAGAAATACCAGGCTCTGTTATTGTCGTCAATCATGTTGTTACTTCATTAAATTACGACACTATCGATGAATTCCTGCTTAAAATGGCCGAACTGAGCGTTGATGGTGTTAATCTTATTCCGATTAAGGATTATCCTTTGCTGTTTTTAAATACTGCTCAAATTAAGTTATTTATGCAGAAAATAAATACCTTACTGGAAAGCAAACAGATTTCACGCCATTTATTTATGGATGCCAATTATGAAATTTTCGGCCGCAATGAAGAGGATTATTGCCGCGCTGAAATGGGGCATTATAACGCATCCAGTAAAAAAGCGTGTGCCATTCCCCTGACAACGCTATTTATTGATGCCGTAACAGGAAAGGTCTACCCTTGCGACACTACGATGTATCGGCCAAACCCCGAGCAGTATGTTATGGGGAATATCCTGGAGAATTCACTATCCGATATTTGGCATGGTGATAAGTTCTCACTGTTCCGTAAAAAAATGTATCCCGTAATTACTTGCGATTGCATTAAAGGCTGTGATCCTGCTAATAGATTAAGGTAAAAAGATGTCTCCAGAAATACATATCAATAATCAGGCTCGTTTTTATCGCGGGAAGCCAACTATTTTCTGTATGCCGGATATCAAAGATAGTGAACGTTTTGTTCAACTCTGCTATCAACATCATTTAAATATTATTCTGTTGGTCAAGAAAAAATGGCTGGATTCAACGGATTGCTCTTTAGCACTAGCATATATCGTGATTGATGATCCGTTAGCTAACCACGCCGGTAAAAAAATAATAGAAGCACTGAAACAGGTCAAAGGGACACTATCAATTCTTACCGCGCCAATTCATATCGATTATTTTATGGCATTTTCTGAGCTTCATGTTGAATTGATGGCCGCTATCGCTGCTCATATTAACCAGGATACCCATATCATTGATGTAGCCCGATCATTCAGAGATAAATGGATAATGCGGAAAACTGCCAGTGCGCGGGGGCTATTTTGTCCCAGATTCACACTGGCATCGGAAATACTCACCTCACCTGAACAGTTCGAGGTCTTTACTGAATCCGTTGAGAATTCTGCCAAACATAAAGGCAACCAGGTCGGTTTTATTGTAAAGCCACGCTCATTTTGGGGATCGATGGGAGTGACCGAGCATCTCGATCGCACCTCCTTGCTTTGTGCATTACAGAAACTGGATGCGCCAGAAGAGTATCTCGTTGAAGAAAAAATCCAAGGCAGATTATTACATGTTGATGCCGCAGTATTTCAACATAAGGTTATCTATCAAGGCATCGGCGTTTACGCCTGTTCATTACTCTCTTCCGATCAAACCAAACCTGACCATTTTATGTGGCATACTATGTTGCCAGACTCTCCAGATAGCCATAGATTGTTTGAATTTAACCACCGGGTATTGCAGACATTCAATCTCGAATACGGTTTTACTCATACTGAAATTTTCATTGAAGAAAATACCGGTAATCTCCTACTTTGCGAAACCGCATCACGCCCACCAGGGCTAAGACTATTCGACCTTCATGCGCAAGCCTATAGTAAGCATGCCTTTGATGTCTTTATCAATGCATTAATTTCCCCTGCTTCGATTGGCAAAGAGCCTGCTTTCTCCATAGATAACCCTGATCTCAGTTGCATTGGGATGATCATTTTTAACCCGCCGATTGGAGAAGTAAAATCCATAACGCCTATAAAAAAAATTATTGATGAGCATGTGATTGAATGGGAGCAATATGCTGAAACGGGCTGTTATTTTTCCAACACCCATTACACTGAAAAAATGGGGTATATTATTTGCTCTGCCAACAATGAACATGACTGTCTGAAATATTTAAACAATTACAATAATAAATTTCATTATACAACCATAAAACAAGATTAATACGATGATAAGATATCTGTTTCTTATTTCTTTATTTATTAATGGCGTTGGCTCCAGTATTCTTGCCGTCGGATACCCCTATATATTATTATCTGAGGGCACGCCAATGACATACTATTATGCCAATATGGGGATCATATTTTTATTTACCTCCATTGGCGCTTTGTTATGGGGCTATAAAATTGACTATTCAACAGACATTTGGAAATTTCGTATTTTTATATTATTAATTGAAATACTTAGCACACTGTTATTATTAATATTATTATTGAGTAAAATAGCATTTTCTCCCATTATGTTGCTTCTATTTATCTCATTGTTGGAATTTCTTTTTGCCTATGAAATCCCATGGTCACGTGTTGCCTGGCACGAACTTAATGACTGGACAGAACAACAAGGTGGCAAGCATTTGAATGTTTCTCTCTATATTGTTATTGCTACATCGCTTATTTCAGCTATTGGCCCTGGATTTGGTGCTTTACTAGGAATTACTCAAGGGATAGATACGCTTGTGACTATCAAATTATTTTCTCTGTTGCCTTATTTTTATGTCTGTTATCTTATGATAAAAATGCAGATAAAACGGACAGCAGGGCAAAAATCTCAGTTATCCGTTGGGTTACGTTCTGTATTTCAGCAAAGCTATTATAAGACATTTGCCATTGCCATTGTCTTTACAATTTTTGCCAATGCATTTTTGATGGTGGCACTCCCTGTTGTTGTTATGGAAAGTTTGGCGAATGAAAGTTATGGATTGGTCACTCTATTCTATTTACTCAGTGCCCTGATACCCATTTTCTGTACAACATTACTCAATAAAACAAGCATTGATAATCGTATCCAACGTTATCCCATTTCAATATTTATTGGTCTGTTTATATTTGGTATTCTGTTTTTTCAGCTACCCGTTTTTTATGCGAAGGCGTTTTTCTATTTGCTCTATAACATCGCAATAATTTATTTCAATATCTTAATTACCAAAACCATTTATCAACAGGGTTTAGAAATGCATCAAGGCCGTCTATTTTCTTTATTTCAGATCACAATGAACTTTTCATTCCCAATAGCTGCAATCACCGTATCCATTGCCCCTGGTTCCACACAATCTTTTTTACCTGTGGCCGGTTTCTCTATACTTTTTCTGATTGCAATAGCTGTTTATTTAATCATTCAAATGAATAAAGTATCTGCTCCAACCCATCATTGGCACAGGTGATATTAATAAAAATATTGATTATTAGGATTATAATATGTCATATCTTAGACCTTACCTCGGTAATGCCAAAATTGCTGATAATATACAATACCGCTTGCAAACCGTTCTTGATAATAAAGCGGTGTTTAGATATGCCACAGAGAGCCAATATTGTCGTCAGGCGGAAAGGCTGTTACAAAATATTCTGCATACCCAACATGCCATCCTACTGACAAATGGTACTGTCGCGCTCAAAGCGGCTTTGCTTGGACTTAGGCCCCAAATAGGGCAATGGGTACTCATTCCCTCCATCTCATTTATCGCTACTGCCAATGCCGTACTCAGTTGCGGATTAATCCCTGTTCTTGTTGATGTCGATGACACTGGCATGATGTGTCCAGAGGCATTAAACAAGACAATAAATCAAATGGATACCAAACCTCTGGCTGTCATTGCCGTTCATTTGGAAGGTACTGCTGCTTCAATTGCTCAGATCGCTCAAATTTGCCAACAACATAATGTGTACCTGATTGAAGACTGTGCACAAGCGATAGGAGTGAATTATCAAAATCAACCTGTGGGCACATTTGGCGAATATGGCTGTTTCAGTTTTCAGGCCAATAAATTAATCAGTAGCGGTGAGGGAGGTTTACTGATTGCCAAAAATAATTCTCTATTCATTAATGCCTGCATGATGACTGACCACGGTGCTGAACGTACCGCAGAGGGCTATCCAGATTGGAGCAATAGTATTGGTTTTGGTGACAATAATAAATTCAATGAAATACAAGCTGCGTTACTGATTAATCAATTGGAAAATATTGAACAGTTCCGCGCCTTATTAACAGAGCGTTATCAAGCAATCCTGCAATATTTACCCACAGATTGGATCACTGCACGCCCGGAAGGAACGATACCCGTTTCTGTCTGGTTAAAACGCAGCAAATTGCCCAAAGATCGCTTCAATTCAACACTACTATATGATTGGCAAGCCTGGGATCTGGCTAACCATCCGATTATAAAAAATCAGCTTTCCCCCTACTCTGACCGTTTTCCCTGGACTCTACAAAAAAGTCCACTCCCTGTATCAACATTAGAGAAACATAAAGTCATCTTGAGTGACCGTATTTGCCTGCCTGTACCTATTGATAATGCGACTTACGAAAATGTCTTACAGTGGGCGATGGAAGGAAACCTGTCATGATATTAGACAATAACTTTTTCACCCAACTCAACGGGAATAACCAGTCTGTCCAATATGTGTTGGGGGGTTCTTGTATCTGTTACGCAAAAGGTGTACCAGCCCGACTTTCACTACAAGATTTGATCGATTCTGTGCTGCCAACAATCATCGCTTCGCAGCACAATGCTCCTGTTTATCTCTATTTTCAATCCCATGAAGCAATCATGATGGCCGACTTATTGCATTTTGACCCTCAGCAAGCTAACCACAAAACAATGAGAGAATGGTTAGAAGCCGGCATCGTTTATACTTTGGAGCAGTTGAATATCCCCTTACCCCCAATCTATTGGGTGGATACCTCCGAAGATAAGATCCGCCAGCATATTGATCAATGGGTTCCTCACATCAAAACCGTGTTGCCAACCTCAATGCTATATGGTCTCTACGCCAAAAAACCGGACGCCACTTATCCACAGGGAACAGACGAAGAACAGATGATGTTGGATGTGTATTACCGCAACATTACCCTTTATACCCCCGAATTCCTCAGCACAGCGCTTGAAATTCCTCCAGAGCAAACGCTGTTTGTGGAAAATACCACGCAACAAAAAGCCATCCAGATTTACTATCATGCCATTGGGCAGAATTGCAATATATTGCTCTACACCCCGCCACCAAATACACAAGGAAAGGAAATGTGTTTGGGTAACAGCAATCATAAAATCGAGTTACGTCTCACCGCAAAACAGATTATGCATCGTGCCGCTAAAATTGGTCATGATGATTATTATCAAACCGTCTTTAACCTGCATTCTATTGCCGATATCATGCGAGGCTGGCAATTAAAGGTATTAGGTAATGAAGCATAAAACTGTTGTTGTCATTAGAGGAACACCGGCAAGTGGTAAATCCACAACGTGCAACCACTTGAAAGATGTCATGCTGGCGCAGGGGCTAACTGTCTCCTATTTACCGTGGGATACTTTTCATCATTTTGTTGAACCAAGAACATACCTGACACTGAAAATCATCATGGAAGATACCTTGCGATTGTTAAAGGTTGCTGATGATTGCCTTGATGCGGGCAGTGACTTGATCATTCTGGATGGCGTATTCATTTATCCTGAAGAAATTGACGCTATCCACTCCCTATTTACGCAAAAAGGTGTCCGAATTCTGCATTATCGGCTCGTTGCGCAGGAGCCAACGCTGATTACCCGTAATCAGGAACGAGCTGTAGAAGATCGTTTACCAGCTTCCCGTATTAAAGAAGTCGTTCAGGATAGTTTGTGGGAGCACAATGTCCCTCATGAAATTGTGCTTGATAGTACGGAATATTCTCCAGACAGTATTGTGGCGCTGATAAGCCAGGCAATTATGCAACCTGAATCAATTGTCCCTCTTGCCAATCCAACGACTTCTCATTTATGGCGTTTAGGAACCGCATTACGTTACCCTGAACTCAGGCGTTTTGAGCATGTTGATCTGGTCTGGCAAGAAGGTCAGCAACAATGGCAAAGCAATACATTCTTCGATTTCATTTTTACGGTTCAAGAAGAAAAAGAATTACGCTCTTTTTTACAGCGACAACCTGTTTTATTTAAGTATCTGAACGCAAAATCCCGCACCTATTTCTACCTGCATGATTTAGCGCAACAGCACGGTTTACAGTGTCATGAAGAAAGCAAATGGTCAGCCCCCATTGTCAACATACCACCTGAAACAACAGTCGCTGACTTTTTGATCCAGCACTCAACACGATTAAAACGCAGTCTTAAGAAGGCACGCACCCACCCTACCGTCACACGTTACAGTACTTCGAGTCAAACTGAGCAATTGTGGCAAGATGCGCTGTATGTGGACGCCAAAGGCTGGAAAACCACTCAACAAAGTGATATGCGCAGCCTGAACCGTGAAGACCTCCAATATCTCCCTGGCCTGTTATCCAACAGTCACCAGTATCATCTGGCAGTCACTTATGACGATAAAGGTACTCCTGGTGCCTGGTCATTGATGATAAATAACGGTGCCGGTCAATGGTATGCCGCTAAATGGGGTTGTAGCTATCTGGGTAGAGAAAAATTAATGGGAATCCATTGCCTGATTAGTCATCTGGAAACGCTCTATTGCCCTTATACTGGCCTTCAGCTTGATCTGTGGGGCAGAGAAAATGAATTCTATGACCAGTTAGCCAATCAATATATTGAGCGTCTTCATCTCAGGATCACACCATGATATCTCACCGCAACCTACTCGCTTTGCAAGGTATACTGTCTCAGCAAGATATCATGTCGCTGGACAATATCATGAACTCTGGCTGTTCAGTCCGGCGTTTTTTCCGCGAAGATCTCCAGGCCGTGGCCGGTCAGGGCTATTGCCTGATGCCAGAGTGGATATGTCAAAGCATGGTTGAATCTGTTTACGCAGCCAATTGGCAGCCACTTTTCTATCCTGTTTTATCGCCAGAACAAGCCAGCATGATTTTGCAAGCGGATATCCAGGCTATGATGGCAATGCTAAACTCTCTTCCACAACCATGTGCCATACTTCTCGCTCATCCTTTAGGTTATATCGACCCAGGATGCAGAGAATTTTTGCGAGAAATTCAAAGCAACCACAATATTTATGTATTTCTGGATCTTTCTCAGGGTTATGGCAGGAAAGAGTGTTTACAGGAACTCCTGCATGTTCATGCCGCTTATTATTCTTTCAACGGCAATAAACTTCTCAGTACCGGTGGAGCATTGCGTCTTCGTCTCACAAACAGAGAGCATATTCCCGCTGCTGTCAGAAATATTTTGACTGCCTTTTATACCGCAGCCGAAGAAAAATTTGCGGTATTGAGAAAGCATCTGCAATCTCACTTTATTGAAGATGATATCCACAATGTCTTACTGTACGCGTCTTACCAATCAAGCCCCTATCGTACCGTATTAAATTGGGAGAAATGTTCTCCCTCCCTGCAAACATTACTTAAACATCAGGGCCTGGTTCAGCCGTTACTCGCCAACCCCCGACAAGAAAAAGCGCATTCCAGCTTAAATTATCATCAATGGTGTGAGAAAGTGATGTTGATGTTTAGTTCACCAAGAGTTGAATGGAGTCAGTAATATGTTAGAACTCAAACAAGTTACCCCTCAATCTCCCTTGTGGAATTCATTTCTTCATCTTTATGGAGAATATTTTCAACGCCATTGGCCAGAAGTCTTTGGGGATCAGTCAGAAGAGGCGATTGCAAAGGAAAATCATACTATCCTTGAACAACGCATCCTGCAAGGTGACAGAGGGCTATTTTTGTTGCTAAATGCCGGGCAATTAGCGGGATTAGCCAATGTGTATCTTGAACGGGAAGGGAAAGTGACCCTGAATATTGCTGAATTTTATATCAGGGATGAATATCAGCGCCAGAAACTGGGTTATGGATTATGGCATGCCATGTTGCAATGGGGACGTCGCCACGGTGCCACACATGTTCATCTGGAGACAGATACAGGAAAAAATGCCACCTTTTTTTGGCAATCTCATGGACTTTCAAGCCATCAAATAGAGGGACGCATACACTACAATGGTCCCATCCCCCCCTTAAAGATACTGTGGATCAGGCATGGGCAAATTATCCCGCTTGACCATCTCGATTACTGTCCTGAAGATAATGTGATCGCTCTTGATGCCACATCAATCAAACAGGCTGAAAAAATTGGTAGACGAATATTGGGGAAATTGCCGTGGCAAAATATTTATACCTCACCTCAACGTCGGGCGCTTGAAACGGCCAGAGCACTCAGTTCAGCATATCAATCTTGTTCAATACAAGAAACTGATGCACTTTGTGAATTCTTTCCAAAAGAGCTTATTGGCCTGAAACTGGCAGATATTCCGCATCGCTACGGTGAAGATTATGCTTATCGGTTACTGTATACCCCCCTAGATTCCCCTTTCAAAGATTCAGAACAAGTGACCGACGCAGCTGATAGAATTCATCGTTTTATTATGCAAATTGGCGATGAACTTTCGATGTCTTCTATGCGGATTATTATCTCCCATCAAAATTTGCACAATATTTTCTTAGCTCATTTAATGACAAATAATCTCAATCTTTCTGGGCGATTACATCTTAATAACCTCCATGGTAGTACCTTTTTATATTGTCCCTATACTAAACAATTTGATATAGAAAATGTAAATATTCCTTTATGAGAGAACAATATGTTAAAAAATATGCCATATATTATTTTTGACGCAGACCCATTCTGTTTTGGCCCAATATCCACCACGTTAAATGTGGTGGAGAAATTAAAGCGTCGGAATAAATTAATGCCGGACACTAAATTTATTTTATTAGGCACACTGACTTCTTCTCAATTAGGTGAAAAATCCGGCCTGTTTGATGAAATTTATGAATGTGATACTACTTCAGTTACAGAACTTTCACGCTATTCTGAGCTTATTTCTGGTGCAAGTTTGTATATCATTAATACTAACCTTAACTCGATTGATTTCGTTTCAACGCTTAATCCATCCATTATCTATATCGACACACTATTTTGGATGTGGGATGATCTTCATGTTGACCTGCACAAAACTGAAAAAACATTTATTCAAGACTTTCATGGAATAGAACGTAATATTGAACGATTCCATGATAAGCTTGGTAATTATCAAGTTATTCCACCAATTCTTCACAATTCTCTGCAACAATGCATAATGGATGATCATCCTCCAGAAGGGATATTAATTACTCTTGGTGGTATTGATACAGTCTACGACGATACCACAGATTTTTATTATCATTTCCTCGAAGAGTTATTGTCTATTCCCTATCTGCAAAATGAAACCAACATTACTATTGCAGGAGGAGGTAAAACTATCGTAAATTTGGCAGAAATATTTGCCAAAACGCATCCTCATATTCATATTGGCTGTTTTTCAAGACATGATTTTCTGCAAAAATTACACCGTGCCCGTAAGGTATTAGCCAATCCGGGCCTGACAACATTTTATGAATGCGTCGCTCTCAATAAAGATGTTTTTTTCTTACCACCACAAAACTATAGTCAGCAATTACAATTAGATGTGTATCTACAAAATTATTATCGTCAGGAATACGGTTTCTTATGGCAACCGGAATATGGTTATCCTGATATCCCCCCATATCTACCAGAGAAAGACGGATTAGCATTAATTAAAAAATGCAATAACTTATTTATTAATAACCCTAAAGAACGAAAACGTGCTATAAATAAGATAAGTCAATTTCTTGAAAAAGAAAAAAACAACACTAATTCTTGTCATGACATTTTTCAAAATAATTCAGATGATATTATTGCTGATTACATTGAAAATAGGATATCCAATCAAAAAATATAATACACAATCATAACTTAGATATAATACAACAATGAGAATATCATTTATTCCAATAATCATTTTTAATATCTGTATAAAGAAATAAATTATTATCATCTATTCATATACTCGATAAACTTCAAGTTGCAATCCGCAAGACGATGCGAGGCCTTATATTTCCCCGCGCAGCGGGGAAATATAACATGCATCTTGAAATTGGATTGGTATAAATATTAAAACTTATTTCCATAAGAGGCGGCCCTATGTCCATAATATTTTCTGATGTTAAAGTATTTGTTGGTGGTCCTATCCAACATGCATTGAAATTAAGGGTGTTAGACACTAACTTACAAGTTCACATTAAATCTGCTATTCACCATCTGGAATCACTTGGTGCAGAAGTTTTTTCGGCCCATCGTACAGAACAATTCGGCGGAACAACGCACTTATTTACTCCAGAGGAAGTCTCCCAACGGGATCGCCAATGGATGGAGCAATGTGACATTTTCGTTGCCATTTTGCCTGTCTGTCCACAACAGAAACAACTAATGAGAACAGATGGTACTCATATTGAATTGGGTTGGGCTTCCGCCTTAAGACGCCCAATCATATTAGTCACCGAAAAACCCTTTGATAATTCTGCCAGCCATTTACTAAAAGGCCTGTCTGCTATTGCTTATGTTCATCATATCCCTCTGAATGATTTTGTCTGTGACCCGGCTATATTAAGCCATACAATTCAATCTATTATAGAAAAGAAAGTTACTCCAAAATCTTCAGCCGTTGCATGAAACGGAAATAGTAGGGGCTAACGCCCCTATTCACTATATTTTACTTATTATGGATGATTATCTGAATTATCGTGGACCAGCTCGCTGTGCCAGTTAATTAATTCGTCACGTAATTTTTCTGGTAATACCGCAACATGACACCCTTCTATTGCACCTGCTAATGCAAGCAACAAACTGACATTTGTTTTTTTCCTATGCTGCTGGAGTTTAAGGTAAGTTGCTTTTGCCCCCAATATTCTTAATTCTTCTACTTTAGAAATACCCACTTTCCATAATTGCCTTTCTAAAGCGATCCCTAAATTAGGAAGATCTTTAAGCCTAAGAGGTATTTTTTGCCTATTTATCATTTCTTTCATTGTGTATTGGTAGGCTAAATTGACATACTCAAATAATTGTTTTTGATCCTGCCAAAGTGATTCATTAACACGGTAATACCGCAAAGTCACAGGTATTCCTCTTTTTAAATAAATAAATTTTTCCATTCCCCTGGCTTTAAATAGTACCTCAGCGTGACTATTCCCTCGTAAATAAAGCTCTCCATCAGAACTGATGGCAAATAAAACATCATCAATTAACAATCCAATGCCGCCAAATTGAGATTTTTTCTTAAGCTTTCCCAGTGAAGATACACCATGCTGCAATTGAACAAAACTAGCTCCAGATAAAAACATTTTTTATCACTCCATGAATCACATTCCAAAGTAATGTTTGATCATGCCTTCTGTTAATAAAATAGATAACCAGAACAATTAATTAAAACCATACGCAATCTATTTCCAACTGCCAATCGTTAAGGCATAAAAATCCTAATTTCTGTAAATTTTTGCGAAGCGCTTTGAAAAAAAGAGACTTGCTTTTAATCAAATATCGTTATACTGTATATATATACAGCTTATTATGACGGGGAACATTATGAGCATTCGATCAGCGTGGGCATATCTCACTGAGAAAACAACAGCAGCTGCTAACACAACCGTGAACGAACATAAAACAGACAAAAAAGTGGTTGGGATGACCATGAAAAGAGTGTCTTTTGTGGAACCACTTCAATGCACTTCACACACGATAAAAGGCATGGTCAGTGAGCTGGTTTACAATGAACACCAGCCTGTCATTAATCACATTCTTCTTCCTTTATTGCACCAGTCTGGAAAAGAAAATCGATGGTTACTTTGGGTAAATCCTAATAAGCGGTTAAATCGCCAATGGTTAATCGATGCCGGGCTTCCTTTAAATAAAATTGTTCAACTAAACCAAATCCATCCTATTGCTTCAATTAGTGCTATGGAAAAAGCGTTGGCAAGCGGCAATTATAGTGTTGTATTGGGTTGGTTGCCGGAATTATCAGAATATCAATTAAGTACGCTACAAATCGCTGCTCAAAAAGGTATTACTCTCGGTTTTATTATGCGACCACAAAATTTATCACATCCATTTATTACACAAGCGAATAAGCTACAAATTCATTCTGATTATTATCATTGATTTAAATTAGGATTAATCCCAATATTTTTTATGAAAAATTAAGCTACTCATTGATAATTATTATTGTTTGTAATGAAAATCAATATATTAATACTGTAAACATTGTAAATGTTAGTCAAAAATACTTATTTTTTGTCAGTCAATAATTAATTTTTTTGCGCCATGAGTCACAGTGCACTTGTAACTTTTTAACTTCGTTGTAGACTTTACACAGTTTAGGGAGTTGTGCTTACCGCTCTTATATTTCAGAACACATCTTCTGATAAAAGCATAGTTACCTAACAGAACATTTTAACCAGTGGCTAACAATAAGGCTTTTAAAGCCAATTGCCTATTTGGATGATAACGAGGCGTAAAATGAAAAAGACAGCTATCGCAGTAGCAGTGGCAGTAGCAGCTTTCGCAACTGCTGCTCAAGCAGCTCCAAAGGACAACACCTGGTATACCGGTGCTAAACTGGGTTGGTCTCAATACCATGACGTAAATTTCTACGGTAATGGTTATGATAACCGGATTGGTAACGGCTCTACCCATAAAAGTCAGCTAGGTGCGGGTGCTTATGTCGGTTACCAAGCAACCCCATACTTAGGTTTTGAACTGGGTTACGATTGGTTAGGTCGCATAGCTTATAAAGGCAGCACCGATAATGGCGCTTTCCGTGCCCAAGGTATTCAGCTGACCACGAAACTGAGTTACCCAGTGCTGGACAATCTGGACGTTTATACTCGTCTTGGCGGTATGATATGGCGTGCAGACTCTTCTGCAACCTATAATGCCAATGCAATAGCTGGAACGGGTGAAAAAGACCAACGTAGACTGAAAAACGACGACACAGGTGTTTCTCCTCTGGCCGCGATTGGTGTCGAATACGCATTGACCAAAAATCTGGCAACCCGTCTGGACTACCAGTGGGTTAACAACATCGGTGATGCCACTACCGTTGGTGCCCGTCCAGATAACGGCCTGTTGAGCGTTGGCGTTTCTTACCGTTTCGGTCAGGATGAAGCGGCGCCAGTCGTTGCACCAGTAGCACCTCCTGTTGTGCCAGCGCCTGTCGTTGAAAATAAGAGCTTTACTCTGCGCTCTGATGTTCTGTTCAATTTCAACAAATCAACACTGAAAACAGAAGGTAAACAAGAACTGGACAACCTTTATAACGAACTGGCTAAAATCGACCCAACGCAGGGCAAGGTTCTGGTACTCGGTTACACTGACCGCATCGGCAGCCAAAATTACAACCTGCCATTATCTCAGAAACGTGCTCAGTCCGTCGTAGATTATCTGGTTGCTAAAGGCATCCCAGCAGATAGCATTCAGGCTGAAGGTCGCGGTAAGAACAACCCTGTTACTGGTTCTATCTGTGACAAAATTAAAGTTCGCACTAAACTTATCGACTGCCTGGCTCCAGATCGTCGTGTAGATATCAATATTCAGGGCACGACTGAAGTGACCACTCAACCCAATACGGCTCAGTAAGATCGTTATCATCAAGTCAATAAAAACCCCATTTTAAATGGGGTTTTTATCTGTCTATCGTGGGCTTATTTCCCTAATATTGCTTCCAAATCCTGCTTCAAACTCGACATTTGGTGAGTATACTTTTCCCGATATTCAGCATCTTCCAATAACTGTATGATTGTTTCTGACAGGGTATTGCCACGACGTCGGGATAGCGCTGAAAGCCGCTGCCAAACACGAAAATCCAAATCAATGGATTTCTTACGCGAATGTTGATGTTCAGCATTAAAATGACGTTTACGTCGCGCCCTAATCGTTTGCTTCATTCGGTTAGACAAATCTGGATTCATATGTAAAGAAATCCATTTCAGTACCTTGACTGGCTCGCTTTCTAAATACATTAATTCATTGACCGCATCTTGCGCTGCACTTTTTTCAATGTATTTAGTAATCGGCTCACCTTCACGGTGTTTTTTTGCCAAATAAGCCCATTTCCAGCCACATTCCAGATTTTCCAATTGTTGATATTTCATTTCATCTCTCAGTGACAGCGTAACTTAAATCAAGCATAGCAACTATTTCTTTAAATTGCCTATAACAACACAGAATATTGGCATATCTTACAAGCAATGAAAGCGCTGGCCCAAATGTCGTTTCTTTCAAAATTCTGGCATGTTGGTTCGTTGCCTAATCTTGTATAATAAATGATTCCCTTTTCACTATATGATGTAGCTATCACCTTGACGAATATAAAACTAGACTGGCAGGCATTACAGCCAAACAATGCGCCTTATCAGGCACTCTTTAATTCTGTCGCTGAATTGCCCCCCATTACAATGGATGTGGTTCAACCCAGGCTGCATAGTGGGTTATCCCTTTTTTGTCAGGCCTCCCTGCGTCAACCTTTTATGCTGCTGAAAGCAGAAGAAAGTGATGTTTATCTGTCTCTTCTATCCAATACTGTTTCCTCTCTGCTGCCGGAGAGCTGCCCTAATATCGGTGGTTATTACCAGATAGAGCACCAAACCATCACCTTGCACTCTTCAGGGGAAGGTATTTTTGCGCCAACTGAACGAGTTGCTTACCGTGAGTGGATTGAGCCAGAGCAATTATTTGGCAATGTCTATACGCACCAAGGAATACTTCAACTACAACCAGGCCTTATCCATCAAGTCAATGGTGGTATTTTAATTTTGCCTCTGCGCACCCTGCTTTCTCAACCATTGATGTGGGTGCGTCTCAAGCAGATGATTATTCAGCGCCGTTTTGACTGGTTGTCACACGATGAAAATCGTTCCCTGCCATTGCCGATACCGCCAATGGAATTGGATCTGCGTCTGATTTTAGTCGGTGACAGGCTCAGTCTCGAAGAATTACAGGCCATTGAACCTGAGCTGACAAGCAATGCATTGTATGGCGAATTTGAGCTGGATATGCCTTTTCATGCAGAAGATGATCTCACAATATGGTGCCAGTATGTTAATGGAATCATTCAGCAACAAAACTTGCCGCCATTAAGTGCTGATGCCTGGCCTGAATTGATCAAACTTGCTACCCGTTACACAGAAGATCAATTCCGGTTACCTCTGGATCTTCCATGGATACAGCAAAAATTGGTAGCCGCAGCTAATTATCAGCAGGAAAAGCAGATCACCAAACATTCCCTGCAACAAGCGGAAGATAATCGTACCTGGCGTCATGGTTATTTGGCTGAACGCAGCATAGATGAAATTCTGAAAGGCCAGATATTGATTCACACGCAAGGCTCAGTTATCGGCCAAATCAATGGGCTATCCGTACTCGAATATCCTGGCCATCCTGAACCAATGGGTGAACCTTCCCGTATCAGTTGTGTTGCACACTTAGGGGATGGGGAATTTATCGATGTAGAACGCAAGGTTGAATTAGGCGGCAATATTCATGCAAAAGGCATGATGATCATGCAGGCTTATTTAATTTCTGAATTGAAATTAGATCAACCACTACCATTCTCTGCTTCGATTGTATTTGAACAATCCTATAGTGAAGTGGATGGAGACAGTGCTTCACTCGCCGAATTGTGTGCCCTTATCAGCGCCTTGTCACAACAACCTATTGACCAGCAAATTGCCGTTACTGGTGCCGTAGATCAATTTGGTTATGTCCAACCTATCGGTGGCGTTAATGAAAAAATTGAGGGTTTCTTCCGTATATGTCACTACCGGGGGTTAACCGGTCGTCAGGGTGTCATTATTCCAACCACAAATGTTCAACATTTGTGCCTAAATCAAGATGTTATTGACGCGGTAAAAAATGAGCAATTTCATATTTGGCCAGTTGAGCATGTTTCTGAGGCTGTATCATTGTTAACGGGGATCCCTTATTATGATCCACAAAAAGAACACTTGTTAGCTATGATATGTGAACGCATTGCACAAGCTAATATTCAAGAACGACCCCGGCTTCCCTGGTTTCTCCGCTGGCTAGATTAACTCCATCACTATCTGATCGGAGTTGTTGAGCGTACAAGTGTACGCTACTCTCTAGCCCTACACGATTATAAGGCTATCTGTGAATATGTTTAAAAAACAAGAGTCCTACACGAAAGAAGAACTTCAAGCCTCTGGGCAGGGTAAATTGTTTGGTGAAAATGGGCCACCACTGCCTTCTGGCAATATGCTGATGATGGATCGCGTCACGAAAATGACAGAAACCGGCGGGATTTACAATAAGGGGTATATCGAGGCTGAACTCGATATTAACCCTGAGCTGTGGTTTTTCGATTGTCATTTTGTTAATGATCCTGTCATGCCCGGCTGCCTTGGCCTTGATGCCATGTGGCAGCTTGTCGGTTTCTTCCTGGGCTGGATCGGTGGAGAAGGTAAAGGCCGTGCACTCGGCGTTGGGGAAGTCAAATTTACGGGTCAGGTATTACCAACAGCCAAAAAAGTGACCTATCGCATTAATCTCAAGCGTGTCATTAATCGCAAATTAATTATGGGCCTGGCTGATGGTGAAGTTCTGGTCGATGGCAAACTGATTTATACTGCAACTGATTTGAAAGTAGGCTTGTTTAAGGATACTAGTGCCTTTTAATGAATGATAGCCTCTCTGAGCACCTCCGCGACTACGGAGGTGCTTCGTCTTTTTGATTAACCCACATACGATCTTCTTGTGCCTGGCACCATCCCCCTATGCATACTCGGTTAACGTTGCAAAGAGAGTTGCCGGGCAATGGATTTGCCTAACTGGTTGTAACCCTTAGCTAATGTAAGCACTAATTCAGCGTAGCCATCTTTTTCCTGCTTCAACTTAAGACTGAATGACCGCCTTATCACGCTGTATGGGTTAGACAATATCCAATAGCCTTCAATCAATACCTGACCATCATAGCGCCCGTGAAAAGCAGTTATCGTGATATCCAGCGCATCTGCGTCTTTTTCTAATTCCTGCTGAGAAACCAAACGATATGGAAATGCTGCGCTCAGTTCTGAAATCAATACTTGTTGTAACTGTTGCTGCAATGGGCTAGCCCATAAATGGTTCGATGCATTGATATAGCTCACCTCCCCTGTCTGATACACAATTCCTGGAGCGGCAAGGTAGTCAGAAAGGTTAACCCTTTTTATCCACAACTGCCGTTCATGTTTAGCCCCTAATTTGCCTTCCTGCGATACCAAGTTAGCCAGGTCCGGTAACTGATAATATGTTTTTTGTGGCTGGCTATCGCTGCATCCTGCAATCAGCCCACTTCCAACAATAAACATACTGGCGGAAATAAAAAATGCCAATTTTGAAATCAATTTTTTCATCAGTCAGGTGCCTTTTTGGGTTCAGGATCTTTTATCGCTTCAGCTTCAAATACCAATGCATTGCTCTTGTTATTGAGCGTCTTTAAAACAGGTTGTAATTCACGTAATACCTGCTCCAACTGTTGCATATTATCCATCAGCTGACTATAAGCGGGTGAGCCTGGCTGGATCCCCTGCATACTGCGGTTCAACTCATGTAATGTATTTTGTATATCTTTAGGTAATTCCTGTGCTTCCTTACTCGCAAGAACGCGATTTAATTTATCCATTGTTTTCTGCGCTGTTTTGATTGCTGTTTGACTTTCTTTAAGCGTCTGTGTTGCCTGAACAAGCACCGGTTCAATCGGCATACTGTTGATCTTATCCAGCACCGTAATGATTTTTTGTTGAATTTGCGCCAAGCCACTACTTACTGTGGGCAAAATCTTATAACCTGAGATTTCATATGGGCCTTTCCAGAGTTTCTCATTAGTGAAAAAGTCCAGATCAATAAACAACGCACCTGTGAGTAAATTGCCCGGTTTCAAAGTAGCTCTCAACCCTCTGGCAATAGTTTCCTTCAATTCTTTATCTGTGTTGAATCCATTACCTAACTCTTTCACAAATCGTCCAGGCTCTACATGAATCAATACAGGAATACGGAAGTCATTGTCGATGCGCTGCTTAATATCTTCACTATAAAAAGGCACTCTTGCTACTGTTCCTATTCGAATACCACGGAACTCGACAGGCGCTCCCGGCTGTAAGCCACGCACAGAATCAGAGAAAAACAGTAAAAAGTCTGTATGTTCTGCATACAGGGCGTTTTGGATACTTTTCTCGCTATCGTAGAGTTTAAAGACCTCTTTTTCCTTCACTGAATTACCCAGTTCCCAACCTTTTGGTACATCAAAACTCACACCACCGCCAAACAAAGTCGATAATGAAGTAACTTCAACCCGTATACCTTGTGATGACATATCAAATGTGACACCACTGTCTTTCCAGAATCTGACATTTGTAGTCAGTAAAGCGTCATAAGGTGATTTAACGAAAATTTGGTAACGAACCAATCGGGATGTTGGATCAAAAGTGCCTGTCTCAACTGAACCCACACGATATCCCCGAAATAGCACTGGATCTCCGAGCGTTAATCGTCCTGCTTTTTCACTGGTCAGGATCAGACGAATACCTTTTGCATCAGGGGAAGCAAGCGGGGGGGCATCAAGCAATGAAAAACGGCTTTCTTCTTCGCCTTGTGTGCCGGGCTGTAATTCGATAAAAACACCGGACAGTAATGTACTCAGACCAGAAACACCTTCACGGCCAATCTGAGGTTTCACAACCCAGAAAGCAGTATCTGTGCGTAACAAGCGACTCATTCCATCATTTAGACGGGCTTTAATAATAACTTGCCCCAAGTTTTCGCTCAAAGACACGTTTTCGACAACACCAACGTCAACACTGCGGCTTTTAATTTTAGTTTTACCTGCCTCAATACCTTCAGCATTAGACGTAATCAATGTGACTTCCGGTCCCTGATGACTGAAATGGTAAAACAGTATCCAAGCCCCAATCAGCACAGTGATAATTGGTACGATCCATACAGGTGACCAACTCTTAAGTTTACGAATTCTGGCCTGAGTCAGATCTTCTTCTTTATCCGTCACCTTATAACTCCTCATTCTTATATCGCTCAAATTTACGATTGGCTTTGTCCCAGGTTAAACGCGGATCGAACATGATTGATGCAAACATCGTCAAAATAACAACCAGGGCAAACAAGACTGCGCCCAGGGCAGGATAAATACTCATCAGTTGTCCCATGCGAACCAGCGCGGATAGGACGGCAATAACAAATACATCAATCATTGACCAACGCCCAACAAATTCCACCATTTCATAAATAAAATGCATCTTTTCGGAATCATGGCTCGTCTGACTTTTTGCATCCCAGCATAACCAACCAATAGCCAGCATTTTCAATAAAGGTATCATGATACTGGCAATAAAAATAACCATTGCAACAGGATATGAGCCAGAGCCCCAAAGCAAAATAATGCCTTCCAGAATGGTGGAATTAATTTGCTGTCCCAGTGCCTGGGTCACCATGATAGGTAAAATATTCGCTGGAATATAAAGTATGGCTGATGTTATCAGGAGTGCCATTGTGCACTGAAGGCTATTGCGGCGGCGCGCCCCCCCTTTGGTATGGCATCGCGGGCACCGGGATTGTTGGGCGGGCAAGATGGCGGTACAACTTTGGCAAAGCCTGACACCTTGCACCAGGCCAGGTTTTCCTGCCTGCAAGGTATGGCAAACTTTAGATGCCGGAGCAATTTCATTCCAAAACCAATGCCTGTCAAGGCACTGAAATGCCCTGACCTGAAACAGACAAAACAAGCAGTAAGGGAAAAAGCTCAGACCGATACTGATTTCACCATGTGCCATAAGTTTAACAAAGCTGACTAACACGCCCGCTAGGAAGATTTCTGCCATGCACCATGTTTTCATCTTAAACAGAATGCGCGCCAACTCTATTTTCAAGCGGCGCGCCATTTTAGCGTTCTGACATAAGAGGATGATGGCAACCATACAAAATGTCGGCACAAGCTGAACGAAGACCAAAAAAAGCGCAGCCATGCTGGAATAGTCTTCGTTGAACATCACTTGGGGGATCTGAGTCAACTTTATTTCACTCACAATCCCCGCCACACTCATGCTAACAAAAGGAAACAGGCAAGCGAGAAAAAGCATGATTAATGCGCTTAATGCATAGCCTGTTGGTTGATTGCGCGGCTCTCGCCACTTTGCTGTCAGTAACGCATGACACCGTGGACAAACCGCCTTTTTCCCTTGTTCCAAATCAGGCACAGCCACCAGCATGTCACACTGGGGACAAAGAACCAGCTTATCGTGCTGGTGGTTATTGGAACACAAAGTGTTTCTCCTTTAGCAAAAACCCCAAGTTTCTTTTATGCGGCAGCTATTATCCATTTTTCATCATTTCCAACTCCTGCCAGCGATCAAACGCTTTTTCCAATTCTTGTTCTTTATTTGCCAGTTCATTCAGAACATTTTGCGTAATTTCATGGGGTTGATTGAAGAACTCCGGGTCACTGACCTGAGATTGTAATTTATTTATCTCTTCTTCTAATTTCTCTAATAATAATGGTAGTTGTTCTAATTCACGCAGTAAATGGTAACTTAGCTTATTGTTTGTTCGTTTAGGTGATTGTTTCGGCTTAACTGCCTTGTTTTCAGCACTAACTATTTTCTCCGAAGCCTGGCGCAGGGAAACTGTTTGTGCCTGTTGCTGCTGGGCATCGTAATATCCCCCCGTATAATTGTTGATTTCACCGTTGCCTTCAAAAATCCAGCATTCAGTGACTGAATTATCAACAAATTGGCGGTCATGGCTGACCAAAATCACGGTTCCGGTATAGCTATCAACTAATTCTTCAAGTAACTCCAATGTTTCAACATCAAGGTCATTGGTCGGCTCATCAAGAATAAGCAAGTTGCTTGGTTTCAAGAATAGACGAGCCAGCAATAAGCGATTGCGCTCACCACCAGACAACGCGCGTACAGGGGTCATCGCGCGTTTGGGATGGAACAGGAAATCCTGCAAATAACCCAATACATGGCGGGAACGTCCATTGACCATGACTTCCTGCTTACCTTCAGCGAGGTTATCCATAACGGTCTTATCCGGCTCCAGTGCGGCACGATGCTGATCAAAATAAGCCACTTCAAGTTTGGTCCCACAATGAATACGCCCGCTATCTGCTGATAAATCGCCTAACATTAATTTCAATAATGTCGTTTTACCGCAGCCGTTTGGTCCCACTAACGCAATTTTGTCGCCACGTTGGACTTTAGCCGAAAAATTTTTGACTAATGTTTTACTACCAATCTGGTAATTCACATTTTCCATTTCAAACACAATCTTACCGGAACGTGTCGCTTCTTCGACCTGCATTCTCGCCGTTCCCATAACATTGCGGCGTTCAGCATGTTCCACACGTAATGCTTTCAATGCCCTTACCCGGCCTTCATTACGGGTACGCCGTGCTTTAATACCCTGGCGGATCCAAACTTCTTCCTGCGCCAGTTTTTTGTCAAATTCGGCATTCTGCAACTCTTCAACCCGCAGCGCCTCTTCTTTTCCATCAAGATATTTATCGTAATTTCCCGGCCATGAGGTCAGCTTTCCGCGATCCAGATCAACAATACGTGTCGCCATGTTGCGAATGAATGAGCGGTCATGGGAAATGAAGACAAGGCTGCCATTGAAGTCTTTCAGGAAATTCTCCAGCCATTCAATAGTATCAATATCAAGATGGTTGGTTGGTTCATCAAGAAACAGCACTTTTGGGGAGCAAACCAGCGCCCTGCCCAATGCCGCCTTACGCAACCAACCACCAGACAATGAAGCGAGTTTCGCTTCTGCTGGCAAGGAGAGTTGTTTTAATACGTCACTAATCCGGCTATCCAATGTCCATAGGCCATGGATATCTAGCACTTCCTGCAACTCAGCCAGATGGTTGAGATTTTTCTCGCTAGGATCGGTTTCTACCAAACGCGAAACATGATGGTACGCTTTAATGTATTCAGCCTGCTCTTTTACCCCTTCCGCAACAAAATCAAATACCGTACCTTCTATGTCACGGGGAGGATCTTGCTGTAAGCGCGCAACAATCAGATCTTGTTCATAAATCACCAGACCATCATCCAATGGTTGTTCTTTTGCCAACACACGCAACAATGTGGATTTTCCCGCACCATTGCGCCCAACCAAACAGACTCTTTCGTTTTCTTCGATATGCAGTTCAGCATTATCCAACAGCGGCGCATCACTGAATGATAACCAAGCACCGGATAAATTAATCAATGACATAATGTTATTTGCCCTCGCCAACGTGATGCAGCAACCAGCAGTTATGGATCTGATTATTACGGGTAAAATCCTGAGATAAAGTCTTTTCTGTTATTTCGTTTGCAACCAGACCTAGCTTATTTAATTCAGCAAAATCCATTTTAAAACCCCGTTTATTATTGGAGAACATTAAGGTTCCACCCGGACGTAACAGACATTTTAATTGTTTCATTAATTCGATGTGATCACGCTGAACGTCAAACGTGTTTTCCATTCGCTTGGAGTTAGAGAATGTTGGCGGATCAATAAAGATAACATCAAATTGTTCACGAGTCTGAGCTAACCATCCTAAGCAATCAGCTTGAATCAAGCGGTGCTGATGCCCGGTTAAGCCATTAGCCTGTAAGTTTTTCTCTGCCCATTCAAGATAAGTGCGAGACATATCGACCGTAGTTGTCGAACGCGCCCCCCCCAATCCTGCATGAACTGTTGCCGAACCGGTATAGGCAAATAAGTTAAGGAAATCCTTGCCTCGGCTCATCTCACCCAATTTTTTGCGCGCGATACGGTGATCAAGGAATAATCCCGTATCTAAATAATCAGTCAGGTTAACCCAGAATTTCGCACCATATTCGTTGACCAAAAAGAATTCTTGCTTCTCAGCCATTTTTTCATACTGGTTTTTGCCTTTCTGACGTTGGCGCGTTTTCAGGATCAGTTGGTTGGATGATAAGCCGAGCACATTCATTGTTGCACTGATCACATCAAACAGGCGTTGACGGGCTTTATTGACATCCACAGATTTCGGGGGCGCATATTCTTGCACAACGATTTTATCGGCATAGCGATCAACAGCAACATTGTATTCAGGTAAATCCGCATCATATAAACGATAACAATCAATACCTTGCTGCTTGGCCCATTTGCTGATTTTTTTCTCATTTTTACGCAGACGGTTAGCATAATCTTCCGCGATACCGATATCCAGTGACTGAGGTTTATCCGTTAGCTGTTCACTTTTCTGGATGAAATAATTCTTCTGGATACAATCCAGAGGGCCATTTTTAGCCTTAAATTCACGCTCTGCGCGTAATTGCAAACAACCCAACAATTCAGGCGAAGCACTAAACAATGATAAACGCCAGCCAGGGAAACGGGCTTTCATCACGCGACCCAATACACTGTGCAGCGCGATCAGTGCAGGTTCACTTTCAAGACGTTCTCCATAAGGCGGGTTGCTTAATACCGTGCCCTCTGATCCTTCCGGCAGGGGGTTTTCCAGTTTACTGGCATCTCCCTGCTGGAACTGGATCAATTGGGACACCCCGGCCCTACGTGCATTTGAACGTGCCATATCCATGACACGACGATCAATATCTATGCCAAAAAAGCGGGAAGTCGTTTCCTGTAGCCCCTTACGGAAACGGACCTGTGCTTCTGTAGTCACTTCACGCCAGATTGTTTCATTGAATTGCAACCATGATATGAATCCCCAATGCTTACGATACAAGCCGGGGGCGCAATCTGCTGCCATCATGGCCGCTTCTATCAGCAACGTTCCTGAGCCACACATTGGGTCAACCATTGGCGTTCCTGCATTCCAACCAGAACGTAAAATAATCGCGGCAGCAAGGTTCTCTTTCAGTGGTGCTTGTCCAGCCAGATCACGGTAGCCACGGATATGCAGGCTATCTCCACTCAAATCGAGCGACACGGTGGCTTTCTCTTTATTCAGGAAAACCTGGATACGGACATCAGGTTGTTGTTTAGCAACATCAGGACGTTGTTTTATTTTGCGCATAAAACTGTCGACAATCGCGTCTTTTACTTTCAATGCGCCATATTGTGTATTTCTGATCTCCTCGTTCGTGCCGTTGAAATGAACAGAAAACGTACTATCAACTGAGAAAATCTCGCTCCAGTCAATGGACTGGACACCAAGATACAGATCCAAATCACTATAAACTTTAAATTCGTTAAGTGGCATCATGATACGGGATGCCAGTCTGCTCCACAGCAAACTTTTATACATCATCCGATCATCACCCTGAAAATGAACCCCACCCTGGGCAATCCTACAGGATTGCGCTCCCAGGATTTCCAGTTCGTTCTTTAACAGTTCTTCCAGTCCACGTGCCGTGCTGGCAAAGAGAGAGTTCATCTTATTAATCACCACAAAAGTTCACCACCAAAAAAATTGTGGCACATTATAGCCAATACCTTCGACATGTCCTAAAGTTGCTGACACAATAAAGATAAAAATACTTTGGCAAAGATAAAAATATTTGGGAGATAATAGATGTTAACTCTGTCGCGCCTCTATACCTACCCCGTCAAATCCATGCGTGGATTACAACTCTCTCATTCTCTCGTCAATGAAAGTGGCCTGATGTTTGATCGCAACTTTATGATCACCACCACAGAGGGGACTTTTATTACTGCCCGCCAACATCCACAGATGCTGCTATTTACTCCAGCTATGCTCCATAACGGTCTGTACTTGCAGGCACCAAACGGAGAAAGCGCCACTGTACTTTACGATGATTTTAAAGAGGAGCGCCTCCCCACTGAAGTTTGGGGAAATCATTTTACCGCGTTAGTCGCTCCTGAGAGGGTGAATAGTTGGCTCAGTGGCTTCTTTAATAAACCTGTACAATTACGCTGGCTCAGTGAGGAACTAACACGACGGGTCAAGAAATTCCCCGATATTTCTTTATCATTCGCAGATGGTTTTCCCTATTTAATTATTAATGAAGCCTCTTTTCATGCCTTACAGCAACGCTGTCCTGCCAGTATTAAATTGGAGCAATTCCGTGCCAATATCATTGTCACAGGTGCAACCCCTTTTGAAGAAGATAGCTGGCAAACCATCCAAATCGGCGATATTGTTTTCGATCTGCCAAAACCGTGCAGCCGCTGTATTTTGACAACAGTCAGCCCGGAAAAAGGCCGTAAAAATCCGCAGAGTGAGCCACTGGCGACACTACAGTCTTTCAGAACAGCCAAAGAAAATGGTGCGGTTGATTTTGGGCAGAATGCCATTGCCCGTAATAGCGGCATTATCCGAGTTGGGGATCGTGTCACCATTTTGGAAAAGAGAACGCCACGCGAATATGGTAGTGGTGAACACGCAGCCGATTTGTTTGTAAAGGAAGAAGCTCAACAGTCCGTTGCTATTGAATTCAATGGACAACGTTTTATTGGCAATAATCAGCAAATTATTTTAGAACAACTCGAAGATCAAGGTATTCAAATTCCCTATTCATGTCGTGCCGGAATTTGTGGCTCCTGTAAGGTATCCCTGATTGAAGGGGATGTATTGCCACTAAAATCAACTTCCATTAAGGATAATGGAAAAATTCTGGCATGTAGCTGTATACCTCAAAATGATTTAGTTATTGAATTAAATTAAACATTGATAATATATACTCGATAAACTTCAAGTTGCAATCCGCAAGACGACACGAGGCCTTATATTTCTCCGCTACGCGGGGAAATATAACACGCATCTTGAAGTTGGATTGGTATATAATGATAGCATTTGCATTTAAATCAGGCAGTATAGTAAGCTGGCTGTCCGATTTTTATTACTGAGCTTTTAAGCAGGAAATATATTATGGAAAAAACATTCCATTGACTGACGCTATAAATATAGGTGAATGATAAAGGACAATCAATAATGCTGATAGAAGTAATTTATTTAAGTTAATAATATTATGAACATAGCAGCCTAATGACACTAAATTGCCCTATCATATATCGATGACTGAGTTGGCTCGACATAGGGCATAATGCGATCATTCATGACCTTAATGGGATCACAGAAATTCATGACACGACCGGGCATCTCTAACTTTTGTTGGGCCAGTAGACACAAGCTGGCATTGTCACCTACTTCTGCGACCATGAACAGCGCCTCAGTACCGCTATCCTGTAATTTAAGCTGAATAATTTCACCGTGTTCTGGTTGCTCTGCCAAAGAAAAATGGGAAAAATACCAGCTCTTAGGCATTTGTGGTTTCATAAAACGTAACGCAACCACCCCGTTCAACGCTAATTCAGCTCTAAACGCAGGAGCCATATTGATACGACGTAAATGCTCTTCAAAAGTGTAAAAAAACGCGGCATCATCGACTGAGAATGACATTTCTTTCATTGCAACAGCATAATCAGTCAACATTTTGGCCGGGAAACAAGAACGAAAAACCATGCCATTAGCGAGATCAAGCATGACACGACTATGCTCAGGATCAAAATACCAGCGCCACTGATCATCAGGTCTAATTTTCATTGATTACCCTTTTATGCTTAAAATAGCTTTTTTGGTTAAAAATAAACATTGCCAGCGAAATAAGAATTTTAAAAAAAATGATAAATTTTAATTTATAAGATAAAATATAGACGAGTTGAGGGCAGAAATAAACCCCCACCCCCCAATTGCAACAAATATTCAGATATGATTAACAATATCTTTGATGAGTTTTGGCCCTTTATAGATAAAACCGGAATATATCTGAATTAATGAAGCACCTGCTTCCATTTTTTCTCTGGCAGCAACAAGTGAATCAATTCCACCGACACCAATAATCGGTATTTCACCTTTTAATTCTTGAGCAAGACGACGGATAATCTCTGTGCTACGCAACTGCACAGGGCGTCCACTCAATCCCCCTGCTTGCTGGCAATGATTTAATCCCGCGATAATATTCCTATCTAATGTGGTATTTGTTGCAATCACTCCATCAATATGATGGCGTATTAAACTATCAGCAATTTTTATTAATTCTTCTTCTGTAAGATCGGGAGAGATTTTAACAGCAACCGGAACATACTTTTGGAACTTTTGTTGTAGTTCAGTTTGCTTATTTTTAATCGCAGAGAGGAGATCATCCAGTGCATCACCGTACTGTAATGTCCTCAAGCCAGGCGTATTAGGAGAAGAAATATTGATAGTGATATAACCTGCATGTGGATAAACTTTATCCATGCAAATTAAATAATCATCTTTTCCATTTTCGACCGGCGTATCTTTATTTTTACCGATATTGATCCCGATAATTCCGTCATATTTTGCGCGTTTAACATTCTCAACCAGATTATCTACCCCAAGGTTATTAAACCCCATCCGGTTGATGATCCCTTCCGCTTCAACCACCCGGAATAATCTTGGCTTATCATTTCCAGCTTGCGGGCGCGGTGTTACTGTACCAACTTCAACAAACCCAAAACCCATTGCTCCAAACGCATCAATGCAATCACCGTTTTTATCAAGACCCGCGGCTAAACCCAGTGGATTTTTGAAGGACAATCCCATACAAGTAACGGGCTTAGTGGCAACTGACTGGCGGATAAGAAATTCGAAAGGAGTACCGGCAACACGTTTGAGTTGGCGGAAAGTCAGCTCATGTGCCTGTTCAGGATCAAGCTGGAACAATGCCTTCCGTACTAGAGAGTAATACATTTAAATTAACCTATTGTTCTTTATGATTGTTTTTACGTGAGAATTGTCAGTGGTGCATTTTGAATTATACGCAATCTCATACATATATAATTGCTGCGTTGTTGTAGCAGGAAGAGAGCGTTAATTTACCATTATATGAGTCAACAAAAAAGCCCTCTCTATAATAAGCGGGCAGGCAAAAACAAACCCCGCTTAAAACAACAACGGGGTTTGTTAGCAATCTCATTTCCGGCAATGATCGAAAGAATATGTTACATATTAACTTTCAAGCGCCTTGGTAATCTTTTCGAACAGATCACCAGATAAGTTTTCTATGTCTTTCAACTGCTCCAATGCCGCACGCATCAAAGCCTGACGTTTCTCATCGTAACGTTTCAGACGAATCAATGGATCAATCAAATGTGATGCGACTTGCGGATTTAGGTTATTCAGTTCGGTTAGCATTTCCACCAAGAATTGATAACCACGGCCATCGTCAGCATGGAAGGCGACGGCATTTTTGCTAAAGAATATTCTCAGCAGTGAATAAACACGGTTTGGATTGCTCAAACTGAAAGAACGATGTTTCATCAAGTCACGCACTTTCTCAAGTACATCGAAGGCTGGATTGGTGGCTTGCAGCCTGAACCATTTATCCATGACCAAACCATTCTGATGCCAACGCTGATCAAATTCATCCATTAATTGATAACTGCAAGGCAATTCAGCCGATACAGCCGCAGATAAGGCAGCGATACTGTCAGTCATGTTATCAGCGTGATAATATTGCGCCGCCACTAATTTATCGGCCAACTCTTTGGTATCAATAAAGGCCAGATAATAGAGGCTGGTATTACGCAAGTCACGTTTCGCAATATCCTTATGCTCTACACGGTATGCGCCTGTCTGGAGACTGTGATAAACCGCAGAAAACTCATCCGCCATTTCATTAGCCAGTGCCTTTGTCATGGCACGAATGACATCATGGATAGCTTTCGGATCTACTACCGTAAATAGTTCTGCCACTTCATTTTCAGATGGCAGGGTCAAGATCAATGCGGCCAGAGCCGGATCGATCTCTTTATCCAACAATACAGCACGGAAAGCATCAATGACATGCATTGGCAATTCCAGTGGCAGAGATTTTTGGTGGCGGACAACATTCAGCTTCACATAGTTGGTTAGCAATGCCTGCGCTGCATCCCAACGGGAAAACTCATTACGCGCATGTTTCATTAAAAATGAAAGCTGCTCATCACTGTATGGATAATCCAATTTCACCGGTGCTGAAAACTCACGCAATAAAGAAGGAACAGGCCGTGATGCAACTTCATCAAAGACAAATGATTGTTCTGCATTAATAACATTTAGAACATGATGCACAGGCTGACCATTACGACGCAGCGGGATCACTCTTCCTTGTTCATCATAAAGTTCAATATCCAGAGGAATGTGCAGCGGTTGTTTCTCTTTCTGATCTGCCGTTGGTGATGTCATTTGACTGACATGCAAAATATATTGTTGCTTTTCTGCATCGTATTCATCACGGACAGTCAGCACCGGTGTCCCGGATTGGCTATACCAACGACGGAAGAGAGTCAAATCGACGTTTGAAGCGTCTTCCATCGCCTGGACAAAATCATCACAGGTGGCAGCGCTACCATCATGACGATGGATATAAAGCTGCATACCCGCCTGAAATTGTTCTTCACCCAATAAAGTGTGGATCATCCGAATCACTTCTGCGCCTTTTTCATAGACGGTCAACGTATAGAAATTATTCATTTCCATCACCTGATCAGGACGGATAGGGTGAGCCATAGGGCCGGCATCTTCGGCAAATTGTGCAGAACGCATAACACGCACATTCTTAATACGGTTAACCGAACGTGAACCCAGATCAGAGCTGAATTCCTGATCACGGAATACTGTCAGCCCCTCTTTCAGGCTTAACTGGAACCAGTCACGACAGGTAATGCGGTTTCCAGTCCAGTTATGGAAATATTCATGCCCGATCACCGCTTCAATGGCGAGATAGTCTTCATCAGTCGCCGTTTCCGTTTTTGCCAGAACATATTTGGAATTGAAGATGTTCAATCCCTTGTTCTCCATCGCCCCCATATTAAAGAAATCAACAGCGACGATCATATAGATATCAAGGTCATACTCCAGACCAAAGCGGGTTTCATCCCATTTCATCGAATTTTTCAACGATGTCATGGCCCAGTCAGCGCGATCCAGGTTACCTCGATCAACAAACAGCTCCAGTGCAACCTCACGGCCACTGCGGGTCACAAACGTGTCACGCAGGACATCAAAATCCCCTGCAACCAATGTGAACAAGTAAGCAGGTTTTGGGAATGGGTCCTGCCATTTTACCCAATGGCGCCCGTCTGCCAGCTCCCCTTGTTCAATACGGTTACCATTGGAAAGCAGGAATGGATATTTGGATTTATCCGCAGTAACGCGAGTAGTAAAACACGCCAGAACATCTGGACGATCCAAATAATACGTGATGTGCCGGAATCCTTCGGACTCACACTGGGTACACAAAGCATCGCCAGATACATACAACCCTTCAAGGGCGGTATTTGCGGCCGGATTAATTTCATTCACAATTTTCAGAATAAACCGGGCTGGAAGTTGTTCAATCCGCAGCTTTCCATCCTGTTCCTGATAATGCTCCCACGCTTTATCATCGATATAGATGCCTTTTAACGTGAGATTTTCTCCATCCAAAACCAGTGGGGTAATGCCATTGACCTGACGTTTTACCTGACTGATTGCCGTCACCGTTGCTTTTTCAGCATCCAGTTCAAAATCGAGATCAATGTGAGTAATTGTGTAATCTGGTGTTTTATAATCCAGACGGTGTTTAACGAGTCGCTGTTGTGTCATAGGGAACCTTTTCCATTATTTTTAACAAGCATAAACGCTGCCATAGAGAAACTTTCCTTTCAATCAATAAGTCTCTTTTTTAGATGTTAATAACTTATTAAATAAAGGTATAAACAATGTGTCAGCATATTAGTACTTTCGTGCTAATTGTCATCTCATATCTCATTTAACATGATATTATCTCTAAATGGATTAACCTTAATCTTTAGATTCGGGAAAATATATGCAGTTATATGGCTTTAATAACCCAATAATCACGGTATACTCTCCCGACTTTATCGATTTAGCTGACACGAATATGCTCCGCGAGGATGCCTGACGCGCCATGACTTTAGACGCTACCCCGATTATCAAATCACTGCTTGATACAGATGCCTATAAGTTTCACATGCAGCAAGCAGTGTACCACCATTACAACAATATTCCTGTTGTTGCAGAATTTCGTTGCCGTGGTGATGAACGGCTCGGAGAATACGCCGAGCCATTACGTCATCAAATTGACATGATGGCAGACTTAACATTGACAGAATACGAAGTCGATTATCTTTCTCGCCTTCCGTTCTTCAAAGAGGATTACCTGAACTGGTGCAAAACATTCCGCTTTAATCCTGAACAAGTCGAAGTTTCTGTTACCCATGAAGGGCAATTAGCCATCCGCATTTCCGGTTTATGGCACGAAGTTATCTTGTGGGAAGTGCCTCTGCTTGCCCTGATCAGCGAATTGGTTCATCGTCATCACTCACCTGAAATAACGCCGGAAGATGCCGTTATTCAGCTGAGAAAACTGGTAGAGCTGTTTTATAAAGACGCTGCGGAAAAAAATATCGACCTATCCGGTTTTAAATTAATGGATTTTGGTACTCGCCGTCGTTTTTCACACGCAGTGCAGTATGCCATTATCAATGAGCTGAAAAATAGTTTTCCTTATTTGATTGGAACCAGTAATTATCAACTGGCAGAACAGCTTGATCTTCCGCCTCTCGGTACACAGGCCCATGAATGGTTTCAGGCCCACCAACAAATTAGCCCGGAACTTGCCAATAGCCAGAGAGCAGCACTCCAAACCTGGCTGAATGAGTATCCAAACCAGTTAGGCATCGCCCTGACTGACTGTATTACCATGGATGCTTTTCTGCGAGATTTTGACAAACCATTAGCAACAGCCTACCAAGGCCTGCGTCATGACTCAGGTGATCCCATTGAATGGGGTGAAAAAGCCATAGCACATTACCAATCATTGGGTATCGATCCAAAGACGAAAACCCTGGTGTTCTCTGACAGTTTGGATCTGCAAAAAGCACTGGCGCTGTATCACCATTTCCATAAGAGAGTTAATGTTGTTTTCGGCATTGGCACACGACTGACTTGTAATATTCCGGGCATAAAGCCACTGAATATTGTTATCAAATTGGTTGAATGCAATGGTAAACCCGTGGCAAAACTGTCGGATAGCCCCGGAAAAACCATCTGTGAAGATGATGAGTTTGTCAACAGGTTACGTCGGGCGTTCGACATTCCCTATATAGAGAAAATGGTATAGAAAAACGGCATAACCTGTCTGATTATCTTTTGCGTAACCGGCTTCATGCGGGTTACGCAAATAAAAAAACAACTTTTCCCTCTGTTTCCCCATTAAGACCCGCAATTTCCTCTTGTTTCCTGAGAGATGACAAGTAAGATAGGCGATCTGCTCCCTGATTAAGGGAGTATTTGGTAAATCTATCTAGTTATTAATCCACTATATACAAAAGAGAGAAATTTATGAGCGTAGCGCCTGTAGTCGATGTACTGCAAGGCCGGGTTCCGGTTGACAACGAAGTCACCGTTCGCGGTTGGATACGTACAAGGAGAGATTCTAAAGCTGGTATCTCGTTCCTCGCCGTCTATGACGGTTCCTGCTTTAATCCATTACAGGCCGTCGTTAATAATAATTTACCTAATTATCAGGATGAAATATTACATTTAACCACGGGCTGTTCTGTCGAAATCACCGGTACGGTGGTGGAATCGCAAGGTAAAGGTCAGGATTTTGAATTGCAGGCCACTAAAGTCGTTGTTGTTGGCATGGTTGATGATCCTGATACTTACCCAATGGCGGCTAAACGCCACAGTATTGAATACCTGCGCGAAGTGGCTCATCTTCGCCCACGCACCAATTTGATCGGTGCCGTTGCCCGTGTTCGCCATACGCTGGCTCAGGCCCTGCATCGTTTCTTCCATGAAAAAGGCTTCTTCTGGGTATCTTCCCCGCTGATCACCGCATCAGATACAGAAGGCGCTGGCGAAATGTTCCGCGTTTCCACGTTGGATTTGCAAAACTTGCCCCGCACAGATAAAGGCGAAGTGGATTTCAGCCAGGATTTCTTCGGCCGTGAAGCTTTCCTTACTGTATCCGGTCAGTTAAACGGCGAAGCTTATGCTTGTGCATTGAGCAAAATCTATACCTTCGGACCCACTTTTCGCGCAGAAAATTCCAATACCAGCCGTCACTTGGCAGAATTCTGGATGGTTGAACCCGAAGTGGCTTTTGCCGATCTGAATGATATTGCCAGGCTCTCTGAAGACATGCTGAAATATGTTTTCAGGGCCGCATTAGAAGAACGTGCTGATGATCTGGCCTTCTTTGCAGAACGAGTTGACAGCGAAGTTATCACCCGTCTGGAAAAATTTGTTGATTCAGATTTCGTTCAGTTGGACTACACCGATGCGATAGAAATTCTGGAAAATTGTGGTCAGGAATTTGAAAACCCGGTTTTCTGGGGTGTGGATTTGTCATCAGAGCATGAGCGTTATCTGGCAGAAAAACATTTCAACGCGCCAGTGATCATGAAAAACTATCCAAAAGACATTAAAGCCTTCTATATGCGCATGAATGACGATGGTAAAACTGTTGCAGCAATGGATGTATTAGCGCCAGGCATCGGTGAAATCATCGGTGGTTCCCAGCGTGAAGAGCGTCTGGATAGGCTGGATCAACGTATGGAAGAAATGGGACTAAATAAAGAAGACTACTGGTGGTATCGCGATCTGCGCCGTTACGGCACCGTTCCTCATGCCGGTTTCGGTTTGGGCTTCGAACGGCTGGTCGCTTATGTTACTGGCGTCTCCAACGTTCGTGATGTTATCCCATTCCCACGGACACCAAGAAACGCAAGTTTCTAATGAATAAGCTCAATAAATAAGCTAAAAATCAATCCCATGAAAAGCCAGCGAAAGTTGGCTTTTTTTATTTTATAGCGAAAAGCACACTAAAAAAGTTCCCTGATATTTACATTTTGAAACATCTATTTTCAATTTGTTACTGATTCTGTGCTTTTGTAGCATTTTGAGGGTAGATAAAATTCATTACCAATGGAACACTGGTCGCCGACTAATAAGACACTCGATACCCACAAATAGTTCCAAAATTTTTTAGTGTTCTATTTCTGGCAGTGGCAGGTGTCTAGATAACACCAATGAGGGTAATAATAATGAAACGCAATATTCTTGCAGTGGTAATTCCAGCTCTGCTGGCTGCTGGTACAGCAAACGCAGCTGAAATTTTTAATAAAGACGGCAACAAACTGGATTTTTACGGTAAAGTAGACGTTCGTCACCAGATCGCTGATGAAAGAAGCCGCGAAGATGGCGACGATTCTTATGTTCGTATCGGTATCAAAGGCGAAACTCAGATTACTGACCAACTGACTGGTTTTGGTCGCTGGGAATACAACATGAACGCTAGCGGCAAAGAAGCTGACAGTAATCAAGCAACTAAAACTCGTCTGGCTTTCGCGGGTTTGAAATTCGCTAACTACGGCTCACTGGATTATGGCCGTAACTACGGCGTGAACTATGATATCAACGCATGGACTGACGTACTGCCAATCTTTGGTGGTGACTCCATGTCTCACACTGATAACTACATGACTGGCCGTGCTACTGGTCTGTTGACTTACCGTAACACTGATTTCTTCGGTCTGGTTGACGGCCTGAACTTTGCCCTGCAATACCAAGGTCAAAACAGCAAGCGCACCAAGAATGATCGCAGTGGGACTGATAAAGACGATAATAACAACGGTACTGCAAACGGCGATGGCTATGGTTTGGCGACTACCTATAACGTAGGTTACGGTATCACTGTTGGTGCTTCTTACGCTAATTCTACTCGTGCAAACGGTGACTGGGTTAAAACTGCTGCCCACGGTGAACGTGCTGAAGCATGGAACATCGGTGCTAAATACGATGCTAACAATGTCTACCTGGCAGCAATGTACGGCGAAACCCGTAACATGACTTCAGGTAAAGGTGGTCATGAACACAACCGTGGCTTAGTGGATCGCTTTAGCGGTATCGCTAACAAAACTCAAAACATTGAACTGACTGCACAATATCTGTTCTCTGACTTAGGCCTGAAACCATCTCTGGCTTACGTTCAATCCAAAGGTAAGGATCTGGAACGTAACGACGGTAACAAAGGTTACAACGCTGATCTGGTTAAATACGTTTCTGTAGGTACTTACTACTACTTTAACAAAAACCTGTCTACCTACGTTGATTACAAAATCAACCTGTTAGACAAAAACGAAAAAGGCGATACAAACGCTCGTAACGTATTCGGTGTTGGTCTGACTTATCAGTTCTAATTACTGTTGATAAACTATTTAGCGAAAAGCTAATAAGTCTATCTCAGAAAAAGCAGCGCTCCGGCGCTGCTTTTTGCATTTTACCTCTCTGTTTTTTCAGGCTCTTTTTTTCACTCCGTAAACTACTTCACAAGATTTTATTCTTTTCGCTACAAGTGGTTGGCAAATAGGTTCCTTAAGGTTACCCTGAGCAACGTATCACTTATTTTGGGCTTAACTCTCGAGTCTTGGAATCAAAAAAATGTTTGAAAAAATCACAGTAGCGCCTGCCGACCCTATTCTTGGTTTAGCCGATAGCTTTAAAGCAGATCCCCGTGAAAACAAAATCAATTTAGGTATCGGCGTCTACAAAGACGAAACCGGTAAAACCCCTGTTTTGACTACCGTTAAAAAAGCAGAGAAGTTCCTGCTGGAAAACGAAACTACCAAAAATTATCTGGCAATTAGTGGGTTACCTGAATTTGGTCACGTCACTCAGGAACTGCTTTTCGGTAAAACCAGCCCTATCGTCACTGATAAACGCGCCCGTACGGTACAAAGCCCAGGCGGAACCGGCGCACTGCGTATTGCCGCTGATTTTATTGCTAAGCAGACTAATGCAAAACGTGTCTGGATCAGTAACCCAACCTGGCCAAACCACAAAGGCGTTTTCTCCAGCGCTGGTCTGGAGACCCGCGAATACAACTATTACGATGCAGAAAATCATGCTTTGGATTTCGATGGCATGCTGGTAAGCCTGTCGGAAGCACAAGCCGGCGATGTCGTTTTACTGCATGGTTGCTGCCATAACCCAACGGGTATCGATCCAACCGCTGAACAGTGGCAGAAACTGGCAGACTTATCTGCGGCAAATGGCTGGCTGCCCGTATTCGACTTTGCTTACCAGGGCTTTGCCAAAGGATTGGATGAAGACGCAGAAGGCCTGCGTATCTTTACCAGAAACCACAATGAACTGATCGTTGCCAGCTCTTATTCCAAAAACTTTGGTCTGTACAATGAACGTGTCGGAGCTTGCACCATTGTTGCAGCAGACAGCGATACCGCCGAAAAAGCATTCAGCCAGGCAAAATCCATTGTACGTACCAACTACTCTAACCCGCCAGCGCACGGTGCTTCCGTTGTGACAACCATTCTGTCCAATGATGATCTGAAAGCCGAATGGATTCAGGAATTGGCAACAATGCGTGAACGCATTAAACGCATGCGCCAACTGTTTGTAAACACCTTACAAGAAAAAGGTGCAAAGCAAGACTTTAGCTTTATTAGCGCTCAAAATGGTATGTTCTCATTCAGCGGATTGACTAAAGAACAAGTTGAGCGTCTGCGTGAAGAATATGGTATTTACGCGGTTAGCTCTGGCCGTATCAACGTAGCGGGTCTGACGCTGGAGAATATGGTTCCTCTGTGTGAAGCTATCGTTGCAGTACTCTGAGTTTCTCAAAAGCCGCTGACAAAGCGGCTTTATCTTCTTCACACTATCTTACGGCAAGAAAAACGTTTGTGATTAATCCTGTAAGAATGGATTGGTTTTCCGCTCATGTCCTAAAGTTGACATCGGACCGTGACCAGGTATGAATTGATACTCGTCCCCCAATGGTAATACTTTTTTCTTAATAGATTGAATCAATTCATCATAGCTTCCACCCGGAAAATCAGTGCGGCCAATACTCCCCTTAAACAATACATCTCCCATTGAGATGATATTATCGGTATGGTTAGCAAGGATAATATGCCCCGGTGTATGCCCCGGACAGTGCAAAACGGATAACTCAATACTGCCAATTTTTAGTGTATCTCCTTCATCTAGCCAGCGATCGGGCGTAAAAGAGGGGCATGGTTCAACACCAAACATTTGGCATTGAATTTCCAGGCCTTCTATCCAAAAAGCATCTCCCTTATGTGGCCCATAAACAGGCACGCCAAAATGCTGCGCGACTTCAACCGTAGCACCGACATGATCATAGTGACCATGGGTCAGCAAAATTTGGGTAAGTTTCAGCCCACGGCGCTCTATCTCGGCAATAAGCTGTTCGGCATTACCACCAGGATCAACAATCGCTGCTTCCTGAGTTTCTTCACACCAAATCAATGTACAATTTTGCATCGCCCTTGTGACGGGGATAATGTGGTATTTCATCATACTGTTTCACTCCACAATCAAGACTCATTGTTGGTAATAAGATTACCACGTCCTGACCGGGCCTGTATCAAGATGAATAAAATTACTCTTTGGATAAAACCCTACTCCCCCTGCCCGCATTTTCAGTGCCGCCTTACGAATATGTGTGAGATGAATACCATCAATATGGAAATCCATGGCTTGTCCACGGGTATGATAACTATGTTTTGCCACGCCACCACTGGCGTGACGCAACATATTATTTGTTTCCAAGGATCGATAACCAGAAACTAATTGAACAGGTTTATTTATTCCCATCAGCATTTGCAATAAATAAATTTGATCAAATAATTTCGGGTCAATGGTTTTAACCTTATTTTGTCGAAAATCGCGGAATAAATAGTTCAGGCGAGCCAATTCTGATTTATTATACCGATGACCATCAAAGAATTCGGCTTTGAGTGTTTCTCCGGTATGCAGGTTATCAAAACGTAAAATTCGAGGACGTGGTGTTGTTAATGCAGCCGAAACCGATTGAGGTAATAAACTTAATCCCAATGCGGCCACACTTATACCGAGCCACTTTCGGCGATCGTGGTCAATGTTATTCATGGATAATATGCCCTGCTATTCTTTAATGTATTAATACTGTCTAAATGCATTTATAACTCAACTTAATTGTCTAGTAAGACATCAGAAAGTAAAAAATAGTTTCAATCATTTTGTATTTTACTGTAAATTTACCGCCTTATTATTGTGATCTACCTAACATAATTGAAATAATATTAGAATTGTAATCAATAAAAAACCACTCATTAGAAACAAACCACAATAGAAAACACTTTTAAAATAATGAATAATATACCAATCACACTTCAAGATGCGTGTTATATTTCTCCGTGTAGCGGGGAAATATAAGGCCTCGCGTCATCTTGCGGATTGCAACTTGCAGTTTATCGAGTATAAAAGATAACAGAGAAGAAAACATTTTTTTCTTCTCTGTTTACAATATAGACATCCACACCAATTTTATTTCTTTAAGTCTTATTGGTAACGGAAGAAATTATAAATCATTCCTGGCTACCAAGATCTTGTAAAGTGATGCTGAATGCTGCCTTGCATTCATATCATAATCATAGATATCATCTCGGTATTGAGGTTTCCCTCCCTCATCAACCCACGCTGTTTGATAATAGAGAAACACAGAAATTCTTTTAGGAATATTAACATATTTTGTTGACCATGTTTTCAATGAACTATTAACTTTAGTTTTATCCCAACCCGCACCTCCCAGCAACATATTAGCCAATTCAGGTGCTTTATTAACACGCACGCAACCAGAACTAACCGCTCGCATTTCTCGGCTGAAAGACGCCTGATTAGGTGTATCATGCAAATAAATGGCTTCTGAATTTGGCATATTAAATTTAAAACGCCCCAATGAATTAGTTGGGCCTGGTGCTTGCCTAATACGATAAGGGAAATTACTCGGTGTTATTACGCCCCAGTTAATAGAAGAAGGATCGATAACTTTAGCGTCATTGCTCCAACTGGAAAATACCGTATAACCACGCGTACGAAAATAACTTGAATCACGCATCGCCCTTGGTGCAATATCTTTTCGGGTCATGCTGATGGGTACATTCCACGGAGGATTGATCACCACATTATTTAATTCACTACTCATGATAGGTGTTTTTCGGCTGGGACGCCCGACAACGACTTTAGAATTCAATACTTCTTTGCCATCCAGATAATAGAATAGTGAGTAATCAGGGATATTAACTAAAATACCTGTAGGAATATCTCCGGGAATAATTCGTAATCGTTGGATATTTAAGGCCATAATACGAGCGCGAATTTGTGGGGTCGTATTTAACCATGCTTTAGTGGATTTACCGATAACCCCATCGGCGGATAACCCATGTAAGGCTTGAAAATGTTTTATAGCCGCTGTTAATTCTTTATCATAAACCCTACTATCGGATTTGGCAGCAGATAAATCCAATATCCCTGAACGAGCCAATATTTTCCTTAATGCAATAACACTTTCACTACTTTGTCCTGGCCTTAATGTTCTTTTAAATGAAAACTCAGTCCATGGCCGTTGATCAGCCAATTGGGACCGCATCTCCTTACGCATATTTTCATACATGGGATGATCCGGAGATAAACGCATAATATAAGAAAAAATACTATTGCTATTGATATGCTGTTGCCATGTATTAATTAAAGAGGACGGAGGTAATTCAAGCTTATAAGGGGATTTGCTATATAACCATAAATTCCCTTTTTTATCAACATTATTAATAAAATGGAGATAACCTAACAACGCATCAGATAAGATAACATCACGCCCCATTTCACTTAATTCAGGAGAATGAAGTTGTATCAGCCATTTTTCGAATTGAGGTTGAAAACCAGCTAGCGACATTTCAACTAATTGCTCTTCAAATTGCTTAATAGCTTTATTATCTGACCACAATGGTTGCATTTTATTGTTAGCATATAAACTTGTCAAACGATCAAAAAATATCGGTTTTACTTGTTGTGGTAACCAAGTTTGTAACTGTTTTCTATTTTCATCAATAGAATTCACCGGAGAACTAGGAGTTATCTTATCAATCAGAATAACAGAGCCTTCTTTTTTGGGTTGCACACCATTTGATAACAGTCCATCTTGTTGATTTGCAATAGTTCCTTCTGATACCGCCAATGTGCTACAGATAAAAGAAACTTTCAGTAACCTGACCGTGTTCTTCACCATAATAGCTCTCCTCACCTTATTAGATATGCAGCTATCCAATGATTTATTATAATTATCCGCAGACCTATTTTATCAGAAAGAATACTGCTAATTATATACATAATTTCCACTTAAGATAGAGTGCTTACCTAATCAAAGTTGATCTCAACAGGTAAAATAAAATCTAAGAAAAATAAAATTTTCATCATAATATACGCGATAGACTTCAAGTTGCAATCCGCAAGACGACGCGAGGCCTTATATTTCCCCGCTTCGCGGGGAAATATAACACGCATCTTGAAGTTGGATTGGTATAATTTAAATTATTATGACTTAAAAAAGGAAAAGGCACCTTTAGTGCCTTTAATCAGAGTATATTATGTTGAATTTTAAGATTAATACTCCGAATTAATGGCGACTTCTTCTCCAAAGCGGCCAGCTTTAGGCAGGGGCTGATAAGAAGAGTTTGATGCTCTCAAGATACGAATACCTCGAATATTCAATTCACGGGCGGCGGCAATATCAGTATCTGCATCGCCATAATAAATCTTCAATTTATGCTCTCTCATCCAACTGACTTTGTTATTTTTACCTGCTTCATCTCCCGCGAAAATAACGGCATTCATTTTATCGGCCGGAATATGTAAGTCTTCCTGTAAGTATTTGGTCACCGCTTCTGTCTTAGTTTTTGTCCGGGCTGTAATGAAATAAATATCATCCCCCCGCTTCAAGTGCATCTGAACCAATTCAATGCCGATCTTTTTGGGTATACTGAATTTATCCCATTCATTATTCATTTTTTCCCAAAATGCCGGGTTTTTCAGATAACTATTGTCATGAGGTGAATACTCCGATTTACCACGATAAAAACCTGGACTTGAAAACAGTACGGTATCATCGATATCAAAACCTACCGCCATTGCGGGTTGGTTTTGCAGGCTTCGCTTAATCTGTGCTACGGATACCCAATGCACAGCATGACGTTGAGCCAACTCTGCCACAGAAACGCCTGAATCAACTTGCTCAGGCATAAACATTTTTGCTTGTGCCATGCGGTTCAAACCAAAAGTGAGCACAATTGCACTGAATACTAGAGTAACTTTACGCATCGTTATTCCTTTTCTACATTAGTAGTAACGGTTCGAAATAGTAACTTTTCTTATCACATCAAAACGAGACGTACTGCACAAGGCGACAAATAAGATCTCTCTCCCTAAGGAAGGGACATAATATGTCCCCTCTTAGAAAAATATCATGCAGTGATAAAGTTATTCCTGCAATATAGGCTGTATCTGGTTTTGTGGCTGTTCAATGACCGGCACATCCTGCCCAAAACCACGCAGCCCAACAACATGTACATGTTCCTGATTATTGAAAATCTTACGTACCAGTTTATAGGTTGTCCCTTTTTCTGGGCTGATATTTTCCGGCGCAGCAATAATTAACTGCATCTGTAGACGTTCGCATAGCTCAAACAGCGTTGCAATGGATTTCGCATCCAATCGGGCAGCTTCGTCAAGGAACAGCAATCGGCATGGTGAAATATCTTTACCACGCAGACGACGTGATTCCTCTTCCCAACTTTGTACAACCATGACCAGAATAGACATCCCCGTACCAATCGCTTCTCCGGTAGAAAGTGCCCCACTTTCCGCTTTCAGCCAGCCATCCGAACCCCGGTTGACTTCAACCTCCAACTCAAGGTAATTGCGGTAATCCAGCAACTCTTCACCAATGGTCTGCGGCAGACGCTGCCCTATGTCGATTTGTGGGTTCAGACGCTGATAAAGTTTCGCCATCGCTTCTGAGAAGGTCAGTCTCTGGCTGTTGAACAGATCCTGGTGCGGCTCCTGCTGCTCAGAAAGTACATCCAGCAAGAGGGAATGGCTTTCACGCACATTCACATTCAAGCGCACGCTGCCAACCTGTCCAAAAGAAACCGCCTGCAACCCTTGATTAAGCATGCGAATGCGGTTTTGTTCACGTTGAATGGTTTTGCGAATGATATTCGCCACGCTTTTGGAACTAATCGCCAGTTTCTGCTCACGCGAGGTTAATTCTTCAGTCAGACGAGCCAGCTCAATTTCCATCTGTTCAATAGCATCGACGGGATCATCCGTACGAATGATATCCTGCCGAATACGTTCGCGCAGATGTTGGTAAACCGCCACGAAAAATTGGATCTTACGCTCAGGACGCTTCGGATCTTCGGATAAACGCAACGCATCGCGCAGGTGTTCATTATCGGCCACCGCTAGACGCAATGCCCCCAGCGCCTTATCCGACATTGAACGCAGCTCATCACCATCCATATAAGCCAGCTCGCGGCGATGTAAGCGACGTTCAACGCCGCTGTCTTTCACCATGCGCATAACTGCACACCAGCCCGCCTTAGAAGAGACCACCTGCTCACGCTTCTGGTCATAATCACGCTCGGATTTGCGCAGTTTTTTCTGGAGGTTTTCCATTTCTGCCTCACAGAACGCGATCTGTTTCTCAAGCTGGTTAATGCGGGAACGGTTGGCATTCACAGCGGCGTGGAGCTGATCACGACGTTCACGGGCACGACTTTCGGCGTTGGCATCGGCCTGGACACCGATATCTTTCAACTCCTGCTCAAGTTCTTTCAACATATCTTGCTTAGTGTCATAAGAACTTTTCAGTGATGCCAATACTTGATTAAATTGCGCACATTGTGCTTGCTGCTGACGCAATTGTTCACGCGCACGGCTACGATCAGATTCTGCGTGTTCAAGGCGTTGGCGCAGTTTGTCGTTCAGGTCGGCATTTTCGTTGAGCATACCGGCAGAGTCGCTATAGCTGAAATGCGCACGACGTTGCACAACTTCCGTCAAGGCAAAGGCTTGTTGTTTAGCCTGATTCTGGCTCTGTTTCGCTGCCTCATAATTCTTCTGCAACTGCTCATGTTGCTGTGGATCACTTTGCAAGACCGAAACCAAGGGTTCAAGTTTAGCCAAAGCATTGCCGTGCTGTTGCAGGAAACGCGCCGCTTCCTGAGCCGCACTCATTTCTTCTCGGACTGTTTCCACTCGATCAAGCAGGGTTTCATCCAACAAAATCGTCATTTGTGGAATCAGGCGATTCAGCACTGACAGGCTCTCTTTCACCTGAACCAGTTTCTGTTGGTGCTGTTGAGCCTGCGTTTCAAATTGCGATAACTCACGCTCCAGTTCAGTACGACGCTGACTCAGGCGACGAATTTCTGCTTCTGGATCATCATCAAATGCAACAGAAAGATGTTTCCCCACGAAACGGCTGAAAGCCTGATGCGCACGCTGAACTTTCTGCACATCAAACGAAAGTGTCGCATAGCGCTCTGCCAGTGTATCCCGCTCAAAACTGAGTGCTTCCAGACGACTTTCCCTTGCTGCCCGTCCAAATAGCGGAACCTCAGGATAACGGGAATAACGCCACTGGCGATCGGATGATTTCACCAGAACGGCGTTTTCCTGCTCTTCAAAATGGAATACGCTGTCGTCAAAAGACTGCGGATCTCCCTCAATTAAATAGAGATCTTCCGGGCAATCTTCCAATGTTTCCAGATGTTGACGAACCAGTGAGAGATCAGGCACGACAATGCCGTGCCGCGCAGGGCCATAGAGTGCGGAGAAATAAGGTGCGTCATCAATGGTAATGTCATCATAAATTTCAGACAATAAAACACCACCAAAACGCTCTGCCAATGCAAGCAATCGGCTATCTTCGGCACCACTTGGTTGGTTCAGACACTCAATCTGTTTTTCCAGTTCGCGTTTCTGTGCAGCAATATCATCACGCTCAACCGTAATTTCGCGTTCTTGTTCGAGCAATTGCTGCATATATTCAGTCACATCGTGACTATTTTCGAATGTTTCATTGCATTGTTCACTCAGCTGCTCCAGGGCTTCCTGGGCAGCCAACCATACAGGTGCCCGTGCTGTCAGCGCTTGAATTTTTTGCTTGAGCTGTTCAAGCTCCTGACGTATTTGAATACGACGTTCACCGCTTTCATTGGCACCCAGGCTCAGTTCTTCCAATTGAGCTTCCAGCTCTCCCCGTAACGCCTCCAAGTCTTCTGGCTGATATTGCTGGTTATGGCGCTTACAAAATTCCTCCAGCAAACGCTCTGCATTTTGCTGACTGTTCAGGCGTTGTTCTAGCTCGGCCAACTGGATACGCAAAGGTTGGACGCGTTCAGTCAGATGACGCAGGGATGACCATTCACGCAATGCTTCACGAGCGGCTTGCCACGCTTCACTGCGGCTTACTTCACCAACAATATTTTTTACCAGTTGGTAAGCCTGTTCAAACTGGCTATGCGCCGCGTCAGCAACGCTCAATTTCTGTTCCAGTGCCAGTAACGTCTCTGTCGCTTGCTGCGCTTTAGCCTGATAGGTTTCCTGCCATTTGTCGGCATTTTCTATCGACAGATCGGGAAGCTGGCAAAGTTCACGGGTACGCTCTAACGCTTGCAGTGCTTGCTGATATTGAATAGCGCGAGTTTGCTGTACATCCAAAGCTTGTTGATAGTCAGCAAGCTGGCTTTTCAGTTCATCAACTTCTTGTTCTGTCGCTTCAAATGTGGCTTCATATTCCGCCTGAAGATCTCTCGCCTCTTCGACAACTTCACTCTGTTCTTCCAGTCGGTAAGTTAGTTCTTCAACATCAGATTGATAGCGATCAATTTTTTCCTGCTGGCGCATCGCCGTTTGAACCAGATTCAGGTGGTCACTGGCTGCCTGATAATCCATGTCTAAATCAGAAGATGCACCGCTTTGTTCTGCCAGTTCCCTCGCCATTTCAACATGGCGGTATTGTTCAGCAACCAGTTGACGACGGCTGCCAAATAACTCACTGCGCAAAGCCAGAGCTTCATCCAGATGAACGCGGCGTTCGTTGGCATGGCGCATATAGTCAGCAGACACATAAGCCGTAGCTTCTGTGATAAGGTGCTTGAAAAGATCACGGTCAGATTGGGTGACACGGATAGCTTCCAGCGTAATGCGGTTTTCACGCAATGCGGCTTCCATATCCTGAAATGCTTTTCTGACGCCGCTGTTTTCCGGTAACAAGTAATCACGCAATGAACGGGTAATCGCACTGGAGATTCCGCCATATAATGATGCTTCTATCAGGCGATAAAACTTGCTGCGGTCACTCGCTGAACGCAAACGTTTTGGGATCACGCCCAAATCAAACATCAGGGCGTGGTAATCTGTAATCGAGTTAAATTGCTTGAACTGAACGCCTTCCATCTCATCAAGGCGTTCCTTTAATTCATTTAACGGCAGAACCCGCGCCTGACGTTCGTTGATATTGTCAGTCAATAACTGTGTTGGCTGAATCGACGCAGGAACGCCCTGGATCATAAATGGCTTAATATCAACTTTTCGATCACGTCCTGCCACTTGTTGTAAACGGACTCCGGTGATGATCCGTTGATGGCGAGAGTTAACAACATCCAGCGTGGAGTAGCAAACACCTGCCCGTAACTTACCGTGCAATCCTTTATCACGTGAACCCGAGGTGGCCCCCGCTTCTGTCGTATTGCGGAAATGGAGCAGTGTTAAATCAGGGATTAATGCGGTCACAAACGCCGCCATTGTGGTTGATTTACCTGCACCATTACCGCCGGATAAGGTCGTCACAAGCTCGTCAAGATCAAACGTTCTGGCAAAAAAACCGTTCCAGTTAATTAACGTCAGTGAGCGAAATTTACCGCGTTCAATCATGACTGTTCACCCTCCGCACCTTCTGCTGAATGCCCTGATGCTTCTTCATGTTCATTATCTTCCTGCGATGCTTCCCTTTCTACTGGCATGGCTTCACCATCACGGATCATGCGTAATTGTGCCTCGCGTGGGTCATCACCGCTGCGTACATCTGCACCGAAGCGAAATACCGCTTCGGTAATCGTAAATTTATTGCTGTCGTTTTGCAGGAAATAAACCATACCCAGACGGCGTAAACGGTTTAAGGCGGTGCGCGCTTTTTCCTGCAATTTCTGTTTGTCCAGATCTGAGCCTGTCGAGCGTTGATTCATTAATTTCATTAGCTTATTTTCATCTGCCAATGACAGTAATTCTTCGTACAGCTCCTGAAAGGTAAATATTCCCTGATTAGACAGGCGCTCCGGGCTAAGGTAGAGGTAGCACAGGAGCTTACCTACCATCATATCTAATTCGGACAGCACAGATCGCGGGATCAGCGTCGTCGAACGGGGACGCAGATAGAAAAAACCTTCTGGTGCACGGATTAATTCGACGTTATAACGCGCATAAAACATTTCCAGCTCTTCCTGAAAGTCCATCAAAAAAGCGTGATTATCAAGATTATCCAGACTGATATGACGCCCTGCCCGCAGTTGGCTGTCTAATTCAGGGAAAAGTGGATTGGATAATGCCTGAGCCAGTTTCACTGGCATAAGTTGTTCAATATGTGTCGATGACATGTGCCTGTACCTTGGCTCCGTAATCATTAATCGCTAACCATTCCGCTGGCAAACCAGAGAAATCTGCTTCTGCAACACCCAACCTGACGGCTTGATCCACCAAGATACGTGCCACATCAAAATGGCGTTTACGTGGATACTGGACAAGGTAGTCGCGCAGTACAGCCCCCAAATCCAGAGGAAGTTTTGCCTGTTGGTAAACTGCCAGCGCCTGCTCTACCATTTCAGCTAATTGTTCATTGATTTCACTAAACTCTTCATATTCCATTTCTGGCGGTAATTCTCCCATTACCTCTTCATTACGCAGAGTCAACTCTTCATCACGCATATCCAGAAAACGTTCTGCATTAGCAACAGTCAGAGTCCACGGGCTGTCAAAATAGTGTTGAATGGATTGACGAAGGCGCTGGGCAAAAATGCGGTTTTTATCCATATCAATAGCGGTTCGGATAAATTTGTGAACATGGCGGTCATAACCTATCCACAGATCAATGGCTTGTTGCCCCCAACTGATAATGCGATCCAGTTTGCTTTGCAAGTCAAAAACCAGTTTATCCACCGATTCAGAGCCGCCGCTGTCCATATTCGCGGTTTGGATGCGTAATAGATTAGCCTGCAATTTATCACCCGCGGCTTCTAACGTATCCTGAAGTTCCCGCAGTGTGCCGGAGGTTTCAGACAGTAGTTGTTCACAATTAGCGATAGCGGCCTGCCAATCCTGATTGAGTAGTGCGGCGATATCGGTTTTTACGCTGTGTTGCTGTTCATCCATCAAGCGCTGAGACATATCGATGCTGTCAAAAATTTCAGCGACAGAATATTTAAGAGGGGCAAAAACATTGCGATGCCAATGTAATTCATCCCCCCCTTCTTCGGCTGCCTCTGCGGCTCGGTGCAATTCGTTAGCAACGATAGATAACTGCATAGAAAGACGCAACGTGGAGAATTCACGCTGACGGATGTAATAATCACTGATACCAATTCCCAACGGCGTCAGGCGATAAATGGCATTGCCATCCGCCAATTCACTGGTAAAACGGTTAAGTAACTTCTGGCGAACCATATCGTTAATGGCATTATTCGCCCTGACAGATACGGCTTCCGAAGTCAGCTCAAAACCCTTACACACTTCACGAAAGGCATCCACCAGCTCCCCTTCACTCATTTCACCATCAAGCCGTTCACTGTTTAACACGGCAATAGCCAGCAAAAAAGCCAGGCGTTCCGGGGGTAACGAAATTGAAAAATCATTTTTTCTGGCCCAGGACACAAGTTCAGGAACCGTCTGGGAATATTCACTCATAATTCGCTCTTTAAGGCAGGCTTGCGTGCCATCACATGAATGTAACGCCCCAAGCTGATATAGGGCTCCTGTCTGCAATAACGCTGTTCAAGTTCAAGCAACGCTGGAAAATCTGTGTCTTGTAATTGACGACTTTGCAGGTAATCGTGAAAAACTCTCACGCCTGTTTTACCTGTTATTTCCATCTTAAGTTCAGTTAGCCATTGATATACCTGTTCCGGTATTAATGGATGCTGTGGCGACAGAGAACGTTTCCGACGACGCTGGATATTAGGTGTCGCCAAATGAAAATTACCCAAGATAGCGTTACGCATGACCAGCCCATTAGCATTATAAAACATTAATGAAAGTGCACCACCGGGCGTTATTATCTCTTCCAATGTCTCTATTGCCCCTTTTTGGTCGGTGATCCACTCCAATACAGCATGAAATAAAATCAGATCAACGGGCTGTTCAATATGCTGGTGAATTTCCTGTACCGGGCTTTGGATAAATTGTATCTGATCGAGAAGACCCCGCTCTTCGGCGTTATGTTCCGCTCTCTGAATCATCTTTTTTGATAGATCACAAAGTATGACCTGATGTCCCAATTCGGCTAATTGGCAGGCCATATTACCTTCACCGCCCCCCGCATCCAAAATGCGCAAAGGCCGTTGAGGCAAATGATTCAGCAATTCGTTAATATCCTGCCAGACAACGGCCTGCCTGATTTTACCTTTGGTTGTGCCGTAAATATTACGCGAAAATTTGTCTGCAATATCATCGAAATTGCGATCCCGCATGAAAAGCTGCCCCACTTATAATCTAAGTTTAATTTATCTATTGAGTAATTATGCTATCTACTGCTATTTTAACTACTGTTATTTTGGCACAGTAATCATTTAATTAACTACTTTTAGCCTTAAATTTGCCATTGCGCGATTATCATTTAACCAATCCAAGGCCAATCAATGTTATTTCTGCTAAAAAAATATATCGGTTCGCTATTAATGCCTTTACCGCTGATTATTATCGTTTCTTTTGCCGCTCTGTTATTACTCTGGTTTACCCGCTGGCAAAAAACAGGAAAAACCGTTTTATCACTCAGTTGGCTGGCATTACTTTTATTTAGTTTACAGCCTATCGCAGATAAATTCTTACTCCCTATCGAGGGAAAATATGTTCAGCGCTATGAACCAGACACAACATCTATCACTCCCGTAAAATATATTGTGGTTCTTGGGGGCGGATTTACTTATAACCCCCAATGGGCTCCCAGCGCCAACCTTATCAATAACAGCTTGCCCAGAGTGACTGAGGGGATTCGGTTATATCATCTCAATCCTGGCGCTAAAATGATTTTTACTGGCGGTAAAGGTGTTAATACCATTAGCAGTGCCGAAGTTGCTGCTATGGTAGCACAATCTCTGGGAATTCCTGTAGAAGACACGATAGCACTAAAAAAACCCTTGGATACAGAAGAAGAGGCTGCTGAAGTTGAAAAAATCGTCGGGCAACAACCTTTCATTCTCGTCACTTCTGCCAATCATATGGAACGATCTCTCAAGTTTTTTGCACAACGAGGTCTGCATCCAATGGCGGGTCCTGCCAATCAATTGGCTGTCACAACGCCTTTATATTCGTGGGAAAAATATCTTCCTTCTTCCTACTATTTATCACACACTGAGCGTGCCTGGTATGAGACATTAGGGCGCATCTGGCAGACTATTAAACCGGTAAGTCAGGATATGCGTATTGATAAATCAGAAGGCTCTCAGCAAAAAGGTGATGAGAAATAACATCAGAATTAGAAGCGAAGCGTGACGAAACGGGCAAGAAAAAAGAGAATGCGGTATAAACGTTACGACATTCTCTTTTAAATCTCACCCGATTTCAGACAAGAAGGTCAGAGCGTGGCAAAAACTTTTCTGACGGTTTCCAGATCTTCCGGTGTATCAACACCCGCACCGGGCGCTTGCAGTGCTTTTGCCACATGGATCTTTTCACCGTACCAAAGCACTCTTAACTGTTCGAGCATTTCGATACTTTCCAATGGACTTGGTGCCCACTGAATATAGCGTCTAATAAACCCAGCCCGATACGCATAAATCCCAATATGGCGTAGGAAATACTCTCCAATCGTTTCTGTTGATTGCATAAAACGATCCCGTTCCCACGGGATCGTGGCGCGGGAAAAGTAGAGAGCATAACCTTGTGAATCCATCACAACTTTAACAGCATTAGGATTAAATGCCTCTTCGGCATCCTGGATCGGTACAGCAAGCGTTGCCATTCCTGCATCACTGCCAGCTAAATTATCAGCCACCTGCCTGATGATCTGTTCTGGAATAAGGGGTTCATCGCCCTGAACATTCACAATAATTTCATCATCAGCAAATTGGTATTTATCGATAACCTCAGCCAGACGCTCCGTACCTGAATGGTGATTTTCGCGTGTCATACAAGCCTCACCGCCTGCGGCGATCACTGCATCAAACACGTCTTGATTATCTGTCGCCACAATAACCCGATCAGCACCAGAACGGATAGCCCGTTCCATCACACGTACTATCATTGGCTTACCATGAATATCAGCCAATGGTTTTCCAGGTAAACGGGTTGAGGAAAAACGTGCTGGAATGATAACGGTAAACATAGGTTATTGGTTTTCCTCTGGCGGCAAGACACGTGCTTCATTCTCCAGCAACACAGGGATACCATCACGGAAAGGAAAAGCGAGACGATCAAACTTACAAATCAGTTCAAAGTTTTCTTTATCATAACTAAGTTTGCCATGACATAGCGGACAAGCAATGATTTCGAGTAAACGGTGATCCATATATCCCCCAAGTAACGGGCCTCAAATTTAATGTGGCTCAGAATACCACAAGCAATGTATCACCGTTAACTTTGTTGCTTTGTTTAATTTCCCTTATTTTCTTTAGTATGGTGAGAATAGCTCAACATTATTAACGAGTATTTAATTCTGGCAATAAAGCACAGATATCGTTCAATACCTTTTGCCCTTTTTCTTCTGGCAATGCAGCGTGTACAGGTAAATACCACCAGTTAGGTTGCGCAAATTGAAAACATTTAACCGCATCTTTTTCTGTCATCAATAAATTTTGATCACTCGTTGCCAGAGCCAATAATTGAGATTTTTCGTACGTCTGATGATCAGCAAAAGCGTGTGTTTTCTGTAATCTCGCCCCTAATTGCTGCAATGTTGCAAAAAAACGGGGGGGATGCCCGATCCCAGCCATCGCAATACCATTGGGAAGATCTGTCACTTTTCGCGTTTCACCAGTCAGTAAGTTAACCACCAAATCCCCCTTTAAGGTCATTGGTATTTCACCCGCTTCCGGTGTCCCACCATTAACAATGATGGCATTGACACTATTTAAGCGCCCTGCCAATTCTCGCATAGGGCCAGCTGGCAACCAACAGCCATTACCAAAACGACGAACCCCATCAATCACCACAATCTCATAATCACGCTGCAAAGCATAATGTTGCAGGCCATCATCGGTAATGACGATATCAACCGGAGCATATGCCAGTAATGTCTGAATGGCTTCGGCTCGCTTTGGTGCTGCCGCAACAGGCGCACCGGTACGACGGCGAATTAAAACCGGTTCATCTCCTGCTTGTGCCGTTGTCACTTCATCGGTAACCAGTAACGGATAATGTTCCGACTTCCCACCATAACCACGCGAAACAACACCAACCCGATAGCCTCTTTGCTGCAACTGTTCAACCAGCCAAATCACAACCGGGGTTTTGCCATTTCCCCCTGCTGTCAAGTTACCGACAACAACAACAGGCACCGGTGCCTTCCAGGAGCGACGCCATCCTCGCTTATAACTTAAACGACGCAAGCCACTTATCAGCCCATAAAGGGCTGATAATGGTAATAATACGATGTAAAGCCATGATCGGCCTGACCATATGCGTTCAATCATTGGCCAAATTGCATCCTGTGTAATTGTGCATATGCCCCATCATGTTGCACCAGAGTCGCATGGTCGCCCCTTTCTATGATATTCCCATCTTCAATGACGATAATTTCATCGGCATTTTCAATAGTAGAAAGACGGTGAGCAATGACCAATGAAGTTCTGTTTTTCTGCAATTCATCTAATGCAGCCTGAATTGCACGTTCAGATTCCGTATCTAATGCAGAGGTTGCTTCATCCAAAATTAAGATCGGAGAATCACGCAATAAAGCACGGGCAATCGCAATACGCTGACGCTGTCCTCCAGAAAGCAAAACGCCATTTTCACCAATCATAGTATCAAGGCCATTATCCATCTTTTTGATAAAGTCCATTGCATAAGCCATTTCTGCCGCCCGTTCTATCTCTTCACGGCTAAAGCATCCTTCACTGGCGTAAGCAATGTTATTGGCAACCGTATCATTGAATAAATGGACATTTTGCGATACCAACGCGATTTGGTTACGCAGTGAAGCCAGGGTATATTCACGCAGGTCATGACCGTCTAATACTATCTCACCTTCATTTATGTCATAAAAGCGCGTCAGGAGATTGGCAATTGTCGATTTACCTGATCCTGAGCGCCCAACTAATGCAATCGTCTTTCCTGCCGGGATCGTCATTGAAATATTTTTCAACGCAGGATGATCCTTGGTGGGATAACAGAAAGTGACATTACGGAATTCAATGTTGCCTTTTGCCTTTTTAATTTCCAATTTACCTTCGTCTTTTTCCTGCTCCATATCCAGGATAGTAAATAAGGTCTGGCATGCCGCCATACCACGTTGGAATTGGGCATTAACGTTAGTTAAGGACTTCAATGGACGCATCAGGGCAATCATCGATGAGAATACAACGGTGATTTTCCCCGCAGTTAAGGCACCCATAATTTCAGGGAAACTGGCCGCATACAGGATAAATGCCAGTGCAAAAGAAGCAATAATCTGGATAATCGGATCTGAAATGGAATCAGCAGAAACCATCTTCATACCCTGCTGGCGCATATGATTACTGACTTTGTCAAAGCGTTTAGTTTCAACTTTTTGACCACCAAAAATTAAAACTTCTTTATGCCCTTTCAGCATCTGTTCCGCACTGGTTGTTACCATTCCCATGCTGCTTTGCATATTTTTACTGATATTACGAAAACGCACGGAAACAAGACGAATAACTCCCGCAACTATCGGCGCAATAACAATCAAAATAAGGGAGAGTTCCCAACTGTAATAGAACATCAGTATAAACAGGCCAATAATTGATGCTCCTTCCCTGACAACCGTCACTAAAGCACCGGAGGAAGAAGAGGCAACCTGTTCTGAATCGTATGTAATACGGGAAAGCAAAGTTCCCGTGGATTGCTGGTCAAAGAAGGAAACAGGCATTCCCATCATATGATTGAACAGGCGGCGACGCATCTGCATGACCACTTTGCCTGATACCCAAGAGAGACAATAACTCGATACAAAACCGGATATGCCACGCAACAACATCAATCCGATAACAACCAGTGGCATCCACTTCAATACGCTAATGTCTGCCTTGCCAAAACCCTCATCAAGCAAGGGCTTCAATAAGGAAAGCATCAATGTATCACCGGCAGCATTAATAACTAACGCAACCGCCGAAACTATCAGACCGATTTTAAAAGGAGTGACAATCGGCCACAATCGGCGAAAGGTCTGCCAGGTAGAAAGGTCTTTATCATTCATTATTGAGTTACCAAAACCAAAAGAAATAGCGAATCATTCTACTCATGATCGCCACGAATACCAAACCACTGATGATACCATCGTGACACTATTTGTTGTCGATAACCTTCTAATTTAATGTCATCACGATAAAAATAACCGGTTATCTGACCAGAAACGGCTGTGCTATGCCATTCAACTCCGGCATTTTTATAGCGTTGTTTCACTTTCACCGAAGGTAGCCTCCACGGGCTATAGCGTGCAACTGAAGCCAAAGCATATTGAGGCATAACTCTGCGTATAAATACCGAAGTAGAAGAGGTGTTACTCCCATGATGAGGTACTTGTAGTACTGTTGCATGCAGATGATTCTTATCAAGCTCCAATAAGCGGTATTCGCCCTGCTTTTCTAAATCTCCTGTTAATAACAGACTGTATTTACCATCATCAATGCGGATCACGCAAGATTGATTATTGCCAACAATAGCTGACTTTTCTGGTGGCCAGAGAACGGCAAAATTTAACCCCTGCCATGTCCACCGTTCACCACGGATACAAGGCAAATGAGTCTGATTCAAGGAAGGGCTTCTAATTTGGATATCAGGATATTTTTCAAGTAGATATTCCATTCCTCCCGTATGATCCAAATGATCATGACTCAGGATTATCTGCCCTGGTGTTAAACGATGCCAACGTAAATAAGGTTCAATAACTTTTTCTGCCATGCTGCCCATTTCCCAACGATTTCCTGTATCAAATACAATCGCTTCTCCTCCCTTGTCAATGACCACCGCTAATCCATGCCCCACATCCAGCATGGAAAAACGCCATTGATAATCATTGGAACGTTTGGAGTAACACACAATAATACCAATGCAAACACCCAACAACCATTTATAAGATCGCCACCAACCTAAGCGCCAAATCACAACAAAAAACCAGCCTACTAACGTAGTGACTATCGGATAGTGCCCTGTTTCAAACCATGAATATGTCAAAATAGGTAAGGGGGCCAAAGCAAATAAAATGCTGTAATCAACAAGCTGCCATAAAAACGGTTGGATAACCGGAAGAAAGAGACAAACTATCCCCAATATCACCAACGGAACAGATAAAAAAGAGATAATCGGAACAGCCCACAGGTTAGCCACCAATGATGCAATATTAACGCTCTGAAATAACAGAAGCTGCAACGGCAACAACATTAGCAACATGCCCAGCTGCATATGCAATACACGCAGCCATGACCACTGCCAACCATGACGTATTTTTTCTGGCAAAGGCATCCAATAAAACCAAAATAACAGTGCCATCACCGCAGTAAATGAGAGCCAGAAACTGTCAGAAAGTATTGCCAAAGGATCGAAAAATAAAATAAGGGCGGCACTCCATAAAGCCCATTGCCATGAAAAACAATGCCTGCTTTTGCACCGTAAATAAATCCATAAAGTTAGCCCCAATATTGCCCGAATGGCTGGAATTCCCCAACCAGACAACCATCCATACAGCATTGCGGTTAACCAGCCCATGATCAATGGAAAGCGAAACCCAATCCATTTTGCCGGAAAGAAAAATTGCGTCATTCTTGCCAAACCCCAGCCAAATAAGCTGGCCATTGCAATATGCAGCCCTGAAATTGCCATCAAATGAGCAATACCTGTCTGCTGTAATAGCAAGCGAGTGGATTTATCCAACCACGTCCTTTCACCAAATGAGAGTGCTAATGCAATACCTGCCTGTTTTAATGACTGAATTTCTGGTAACAACTTATTCATGAAACTTTGTCGAAGATTACAATTTTTATCGAGTGGTTTTGCCTCAATAATTTTTCCATTCAATGGCTGACGAATAGAAAGTGAATATCGTTGGCTATCAAAACTACCGTGGCTTAGTTGAGCATGAACAGGCCTGAGTTTCATTGTCATCTGCCACTTCTGACCAGCGCATAGCAACTCTTGAGAGTTCCATGATACTGATGCATATAAGGCAGGAATAATATATTTCCCATCACTCTTAATCAGCCTGATACGATAACGCGTCTTTTTATTATCTTCTTTCGTATTATTTTCCAACGATACACTATCAATCATAACAATTGCAGTACGGGACGTTTCGCTGAAATAAGTGATTTGTGCCAATATATGATGACCATGCCAACATCCGAAGATAAACGCCCATAATCCTAATGATATTAGTCGTATAATTTTATAAGGAAAAAATAATAAGCAACATGCAATGGTAACCAGATATTGGATGACTTTTTGTTGAGGAAGCTCTGCAAGGAATAATAAGGGAAAAATTCCCAATATAATGGCTAACGCAGCCAAATTTAGACTGATAAGTGGCGTCGGTTTTCGCCAAATGGCAAATAAATAGGTAAAAAGAGAAAATATTATCGGCTGCATCCATTATGCCTCTATGCTGACATTCCATTCACGCAAGAGAGATTATGACATAGTAAATCTTACTGCCAGTTCGAGAAATGTTTCTGTGGAATCGCTTCGCAAATTAACGTTTAAACAGAAGAAACGATACCAAAAAAATACGTCTATTCTCACAAAAACCAGAGAAACAAAATTTGGGTATACAAAAAACGGCACCCTAGGGTGCCGTTAGTTTAATTAAGTAATAACTGATATCTTAGCTATCGCTATAGATATTCACGCGGTCACGTAACTCTTTACCGGGTTTAAAGTGGGGGACATATTTGCCGTCCAATTCCACTTTTTCACCTGTTTTGGGGTTACGCCCCACACGCGGAGCCCGGTAGTGAAGAGAAAAGCTGCCGAATCCGCGAACTTCAATACGTTCACCTGCGGCTAGTGTTTCTGCCATATGATCAAGCATTTCTTTCACTGCATCTTCAACGGCTTTGGCCGGCATGTGAGATTGCTGCTCTGCAAGTCTTTCGATTAATTCAGACTTGGTCATGGTACCTCCCTAAACTACCGTATTCGGGTAATATTCTCATTATAGAGAATATTACCCGTCGTTATTGACTTAGATTATTCGCCTTTAGCTGCTTTGAAAGCTTCAGCCATTGCGTTGTTAGCAAAGTTTGTGTCTTCTTGTTTGTTCACAGAAGCGATAGCGTCTTTTTCATCAGCTTCGTCTTTTGCACGAACAGACAGGTTGATTATGCGGTTTTTGCGATCAACGCCAACATATTTAGCTTCAACTTCATCGCCAACGTTCAGAACTTGAGTTGCATCTTCAATGCGGTCACGAGAAGCTTCTGATGCACGCAGGTAACCTTCAACGCCGTCAGCTAATTCAACTGTAGCACCTTTTGCGTCAACTGCAGTGACTTTACCAGTAACAATTGTACCTTTCTTGTTTACAGACAGGTAATTGTTGAATGGATCTTCTGCCAGTTGTTTGACACCCAGAGAGATACGCTCACGCTCTGCATCTACTTGCAGAACTACAGCAGCGATTTCGTCGCCTTTCTTGTATTCACGAACTGCTTCTTCACCTGCAACGTTCCAGGAGATGTCGGACAGGTGAACCAGACCGTCGATGCCGCCTTCCAGACCAATGAAGATACCAAAGTCAGTAATAGACTTGATCTTACCTTCAACGCGATCGTTCTTGTTGTGCGTTTCAGCAAATTGTTGCCAAGGGTTAGATTTGCACTGTTTCAGGCCCAGGGAGATACGACGACGTTCTTCGTCAATATCCAGAACCATAACTTCCACAACGTCACCCACGTTAACAACTTTGGATGGGTGGATGTTTTTGTTGGTCCAATCCATTTCTGAAACGTGTACCAGACCTTCAACGCCTTCTTCGATTTCAACGAAGCAGCCATAATCAGTCAGGTTAGTTACGCGACCAGTCAGTTTAGTACTTTCTGGATAACGTTTAGCGATTGCTACCCATGGATCTTCACCCAATTGTTTCAGACCCAGAGATACGCGAGTACGCTCACGGTCGAATTTCAGTACTTTAACTGTGATTTCATCGCCCACATTGACAATTTCGCTTGGATGTTTAACACGTTTCCAAGCCATATCAGTAATGTGCAGCAGGCCATCAACGCCGCCCAGATCAACGAATGCACCGTAGTCAGTCAGGTTCTTAACGATACCTTTAACTTCCATGCCTTCTTGCAGGTTTTCCAGCAGCTGATCGCGTTCTGCGCTGTTTTCAGATTCGATAACTGCACGACGAGAAACAACTACGTTGTTGCGTTTCTGATCCAGCTTGATGACTTTGAACTCAAGCTCTTTGCCTTCAAGGTGAGCAGTGTCACGAACTGGGCGAACGTCAACCAGTGAACCTGGCAGGAACGCACGGATACCGTTCAGTTCTACAGTGAAGCCACCTTTTACTTTGCCATTGATAATACCAGTGACAGTTTCAGCTTCTTCGTATGCTTTTTCCAGCATCAGCCATGCTTCGTGACGTTTCGCTTTCTCACGAGACAAGACAGTTTCACCGAAACCATCTTCCACCGCATCCAAAGCTACGTCGATTTCATCGCCAACTTGGATTTCCAGCTCACCTTGAGCATTTTTGAATTGTTCTACAGGAATTGCAGATTCTGATTTCAGGCCTGCGTCAACCAATACAACGTCTTTATCGATAGCAACCACGACACCACGGACGATGGCACCTGGACGAGTTTCGATAGTCTGTAGGGATTCTTCAAAGAGTTGAGCAAAAGATTCTGTCATGTTTATGATCTTCAAGATTCTTAATTAACGTCCATTTAGCTTCCCGCCGAATGGGGTTGTTTTACATACCTCGCAACTTTTTCCTTTTCCCTGTTACAAGGTGTTTTAGTGTACCAGAATATTTCACTACCAATACACCAGAATTCTATATACATCTTCTTGATACACTACTGCAATAGTGTACTTGAAAAATTAACAATTATGCGGATATTTCCAGCGCGTTTCTCGCATAAGCCAGTGCATTATCAATTACTTCTTCGATAGACATGCTGGTCGAGTCCAGGATTAATGCATCTTGTGCAGGCACTAAGGGTGCGACTGCCCGATTGCGATCACGATAATCCCGCTCTTGTATCTCGGACAAAAGATTTTCAAAGTTAACACTAAAACCTTTCTCCTGCAACTGTAACATACGTCTGCGGGCGCGTTCTTCTGCACTTGCATCAAGAAATATTTTCACCGGCGCATCAGGAAATACGACCGTTCCCATATCACGACCATCAGCTATCAGCCCAGGTGCAATGCGGAAGGCTCTCTGCCGACGTAAGAGTGCTTCACGGACACGTGGGAATGTTGCCGCCTGTGAAGCCGTATTTCCAACGGTTTCGGTACGAATTTCATTGCTGACATCTTCGCCTTCCAGAATGACCCGGAGTTTGCCATTTGCAGGTACAAAACGAACATCCAGGTTTGCAGCCAGAGGAACCAGTGCGTCTTCAGACTGGATATCCACCTGATGATGGATGGCAGCCAGGGCCAATACACGATAAATGGCACCTGAATCAAGCAACTGCCAATTTAACGTTTCAGCCAATGCCTGACATAGTGTTCCCTTGCCAGCACCACTTGGCCCATCAACGGTTATTACTGGGGCTATCGCCGCCATCATTATCCTCCTTTTCGCATAACATTCGTATAACAGACAGATCATTTACCGAATGCAAAAAATTGCTCAATTAGCAAGCAATAAAACCTGTCCTATTATACGCGCTCAATAGATGAGAGAAACAGGGAAAGCCCGTTTATTTCTATCCCTACCGATTTTTGCTTCTCCATTTATTTTGCGTACTGGCTGAGTTTTTCAAGCTGATTGAAATAGTCTGGGAATGTCTTTGCTGTACAGTCTGGATCAAGGATAGTGACTGGCGTATCCGACAGAGCTACCAACGAAAAACACATCGCAATGCGATGATCATTATAAGTCTCAATTTCAGCATGATTAAGTTTTTCTGGCGGAGAAATTCGAATATAATCATGTCCCTCTTCCACTTCGGCACCTATTTTTTTTAATTCAGTTGCCATTGCATTTAGCCGATCGGTTTCTTTTACCCGCCAATTGTAGATATTGCGGATAACAGTTTCTCCCTGTGCAAACAACGCGGTTGTCGCAATCGTCATTGCCGCATCAGGAATAGCATTCATATCCATATCAATGCCTGCCAATGTACCGCGTTCGCATTCGACAAAATCGTCCCCCCAACGAATCGTTGCCCCCATCTGTTCCAACACATTGGCAAATTTGGTATCCCCTTGCAGGCTATTTCTGCCAATGCCCGTGACACGAACGATCCCGCCTTTAATTGCCGCCGCAGCCAGAAAATAAGATGCCGATGAAGCATCGCCTTCTACCAGATACTGCCCCGGAGACAAATATTGCTGCCGGCCTTTAATGTGAAAAACCTGATATTGTTCATTGTCTACCGTTACACCAAAACTTTTCATCAGTGCCAATGTAATATCAATATAAGGTTTAGAAACCAAATCACCTTGTATGTGGATTTCCGTGTCGTTTTTTGCCAATGGCGCTGCCATCAACAAAGCGGTCAGAAACTGGCTGGAAACAGTGCCATCAACGGTAACTTTTCCACCTGAAAATCCCCCTTTGATATGTAAAGGCGGGTAATTTTCCTGTTCAAGATAATCAATTTCTGCCCCTCCTTGACGCAATGCATCGACCAAGTGACCAATTGGACGTTCTTTCATCCGCGGTTCACCGGTCAATACCACGCTTATGCCACTGTCTCCCAAACTGCTGTCCCCTAAACATAGAGCCGCAGCCAATGGGCGCATTGCTGTACCCGCATTGCCCAGAAACAGTTCAATATCATTTTTGCCCGTCATGCACCCGCCAATGCCATCGACTTCACAGATAGTACGATCGGCAGAAAGACGATAGGAAATACCCAATACAGCCAGAGCATTGAGCATGTAACGGATATCATCGCTGTCCAACAAATTGGTCAATCGGGTTGTTCCCTTAGCAAGAGCTGCGAGTAACAAAGCGCGGTTAGAAACGCTTTTAGAGCCAGGCAAGTTAATCGTTCCATTAATATGGGAAACAGGTTGTAACGTCAGGGATTGCATAATAGAGAGGAATCTCCAGATATGATTTTAGTTTTTAGGATAGATCGAGGATTTTGAGATCGGGAGGTTTTATCCCTCCCGACGATAAAAAATTATGCGTTGCGGCGTTCAAAATCAGCCATAAATTCAACCAATGCGTTCACACCCTCATAAGGCATAGCGTTATAAATCGAAGCACGAGCGCCACCCGCAACTTTGTGCCCTTTCAATGCATGTAACCCGTGTGCATAGGCTTTCTCCAGAAACTGACCATCTAACGCTGGGTTAGCCAGTTGGAAGGGGACATTCATGATAGAACGGTTTTGAGGAGCAACATGGTTGATATACAATTTGCTGTTATCAACGGCATGATAGAGGTGTTTCGCTTTAGCATGATTGCGTTTACTGATCTCTTGTAGCCCTCCCTGCTCTTTCAACCACTTGAATACCCTACCAGACAGATACCATGCAAATGTCGGCGGCGTGTTATACATAGAGTCGTATTGAACCTGCACAGTATAATCCAGAATAGATGGCGTATGCGGGTGTGCTTTACCCAGGAGATCTTCACGAATAATAACGACGGTAATCCCTGCTGGCCCGATATTTTTTTGTGCCCCGGCATAAACAACACCATAACGGCTAACATCAATAGGGGCTGAAAGGATGGTTGAAGAATAATCGGCTATGACAATTTTATCGTCACCAAAATCAGGCTCTTCAAAAATAGCAATGCCTTCAATCGTTTCATTAGGACAATAATGAATATAGGCAGCGTCACTGCTTAAGGCCCATTCACTCATTGGCTTCACACTTTTGACGCCGTCCGTTTCTGTTCTGATATCAATGATGTTTGGCGTGCAATATTTTTCTGCTTCTTGCGCTGCACATTCAGACCAGTAACCACTAACAATATAATCTGCTGTCGATTTATCACCCAGTAAATTCAGTGGTAATGCCGAAAATTGCCCACGAGCACCGCCGTGACAAAACAGCACCTTGTAATTCTCAGGTATTGCTAATAAATCTCGGAGATCTTTTTCTGCTTCTGCCGCAACAGCCACAAATTCTTTGCTGCGGTGACTAATTTCCATTACAGATGTCCCCAAGCCGTGCCAGTTGCAAAGTTCCTGTTCTGCACGTCGTAACACTTCTGCCGGCAACATAGCTGGGCCAGCGCTGAAATTATATACCTGACTCATTAACTTCACCCTATCAATGGATACAATAAAATCGGACGTATTGGTTTTATCATTCTCGCCCTGCCGCTGCAATAATTATTGAACATTTGTTACAAGAGACAGTATCACTTTCTGATAGACTCTCTTATTATAAATAACGCAATGAATTATAAATAAAATAACAATCGTTCAGGAAAGACAATCTGGATAATATCAGCCTTATTTAATACCAAAGAATAAAAAGCCATTTATACCCATCCAACTTCAAGATGCGTGTTATATTTCCCCGTGCAACGGGGAAATATAAAGCCTCGCGTCGTCTTGCGGATTACAACTTGAAGTTCATCGAGTATAAAAGATAATTTATCTAAAAAAATACGAATAAAAAAGAATATAAAAAGGCGCATTAAATGCGCCTTTTTATATCGTTAAATCAGGAATTAATACTGACTAAACATTTCCTGAATTTTTTCTACATCAGAAGTTTGCGTCAGAGCCAATTGCAGAAGAACGCGGGCTTTCTGTGGGTTCAAACGCTCTGAAGCCACAAAGCCATATTTGCTGTCGTTAACTTCAGCATTTTGGGTCGTGTAGCCGAAAGGAATACGGCTGGAACGAACAACAACAACACCCTCTTTAGCTGCTTTAGACAACGTGTCAAGAATAGATTTATAGATGTTACCGTTACCTACACCTGCGCTGATAATACCCTGATAGCCATTTTCAGCGAACGCTTTTGCTGGCAGATCAGAGGCGTTGGAGTAGTTATAAACAATACCTACTTTCGGCAACTTATCCAGTTTGCTCACATCAAAAACTTCTTTGTTCGCTTTTACTGGTGCCGCAGAATAATAGCGTACTTTGCCATTGTGAACGAAGCCCTGTGCACCCGCATTCACAGCCTGAAACGCCTGAACTTCCGTTGTGCTCAGTTTACCGATATCACGGCCATGAATAACGGAATCATTCATCGCCAGCAGCACACCACGGTTTGCCGAATTTTTATCAGCTGCAACAACCACAGCGTTGTACAGGTTCAACGGACCGTCAGCCCCCAGCGCTGTAGATGGACGCATTGCGCCAACCATCACAATAGGCTTCTGGCATTGGGTAGTCAGATCGAGGAAATACGCCGTTTCTTCCATGGTATCAGTACCGTGGGTGATCACAAACCCGTCGGTTTTGTCACAATCTGCATTGATTTTCTTCGCCAGAGTCAACCATACCTGATCGTTCATGTCCTGAGAACCGATGCTGACAACCTGCTCGCCTTTCAAATCAGCAATATTTTTAATTGCCGGTACAGCATTCAGCAGAGCATCAATGCCTACTTTACCCGCTGTATAATTAGATTGCGTTGCGGATTCACCACCCCCAGCAATTGTGCCCCCTGTTGCCAAAACAGTAACGTTTGGCAAAGCGAATGCAGAACCGCTAACTAAAGCCAGAAAACCGGCTATTGCTGTTATTTTAGTCTTTTTCATTATTCAACCTCTTGTAAAAAAGCCATTTTATTATGTAAACCAAGAATAAATAAACTCTAATTAACAATAATTTTTGGGAATTGATAGAGCGGATAAAAAAAACGCCGTATGATATGCGCCTTTAACATAATTTGAAGTGAACCACGATGACGCAAACCTATATCCCAGGCAAAGACGCCGCGTTAGAGGACTCCATTAATCGCTTTCAGCACAAACTGAAGTCCCTCGGTTTTAATATTGAAGAAGCCTCATGGCTGAATCCTGTCCCGAATGTTTGGTCAGTACATATCCGCGATCACGACTGTCCACTGTGCTTTACCAACGGCAAGGGAGCCAGCAAGAAAGCGGCATTGGCTTCTGCACTGGGAGAATATTTTGAGCGCTTGTCGACAAACTATTTCTTTGCTGATTTTTATCTGGGTAATACCGTTGCCAATGGCGAGTTTGTTCATTACCCAGATGAAAAATGGTTCCCGTTGCCAGAAGATGACTCTCTGCCAAAAGGTATCTTAGACGAACGCCTGCATCGTTTTTACAACCCAGATAACGCGCTCTGTGCCAGCCAGTTAGTGGATCTGCAATCGGGCAATGAAGAGCGGGGGATCTGTGCCCTGCCATTTACCCGCCAGTCAGATAATCAAACGATTTATATTCCAATGAATATTATCGGAAATCTGTATGTTTCAAACGGTATGTCAGCTGGCAATACCATGAACGAAGCACGTGTACAGGGATTATCTGAAGTATTCGAGCGCTATGTGAAAAATCGCATTATCGCAGAATGCATCAGCCTACCTGAAATTCCACAAGATATTATGAATCGCTACCCAAGCGTCGTTGAATCAGTCAATAAGTTGCAGGAAGAAGGTTTCCCACTCTATTGTTACGATGCCTCACTGGGTGGACAGTTCCCGGTCATTTGCGTCGTCCTGTTCAATCCTGATAATGGCACGTGTTTTGCCTCCTTTGGTGCCCATCCCGATTTTGGTGTTGCACTGGAGCGTACAGTCACAGAACTGTTGCAAGGCAGGAGCCTGAAAGATCTGGATGTCTTCACCCCACCAAGCTTTGATAATGAGGAAGTGTCTGAACATACTAATCTGGAAACGCATTTTATTGATTCAAGCGGTGTAATTAGTTGGGATCTATTCAAGCAAGATGCTGACTATGCGTTTGTTGACTGGAATTTCAGCGGAGCAACAGAAGAAGAGTTCGACACCCTGATGGAGATCTTCAATAAACTGGATGCTGAAGTTTATATTGCTGATTATGAGCACCTTGACGTTTATGCCTGCCGCATTCTGGTGCCTGGTATGTCAGATATTTATCCGGTGGAAGATCTGCACATTGCCAATAACACTATGGGGAGCCATCTGCGCGACACCATTCTGGCATTGCCGGAGAGTCAATGGCAGTCAGAAGAATATCTGGCTCTCCTCGAACAGTTAGATGATGAAGGCTTGGATGACTTTACCCGTGTCCGTGAGTTATTGGGCATTGCAGTGGGTAAAGATAACGGTTGGAGCAACCTGCGTATCGGCGAATTGAAATCTATGCTGGCACTGGCTGGTAAAGATTTGGAGCAAGCTTTGATTTGGGTTGAGTGGACACAGGATTTCAATGCTTCTGTTTTCACCACTGAACGAGCTAACTATTATCGCTGCCTGCAAACGTTGTTACTGTTAACCCAAGAAGAAGATCGCCAACCAGATCAATATTATCAGGCATTTGTAAAAATGTACGGTCAGGGTACTGTTGATACTGCCTCTGCTGCCATTGCCGGAGAAAACAGCTTCTATGGTCTGTGGACTATTGATTTAGAATTAAAAGCATTGCCTGCCCATCAGGCATTATTAGATGCTTATGAGAAGTTGCAAAAAGCCAAACGTGAATTTTGGGCGAATAAATAACCCATCGCATGAGCGCTTATACGCGATAAACTTCAAGTTGCAATCCGCAAGACGACGCGAGGCCTTATATTTCCCCGCTGCACGGGGAAATATAATACGCATCTTGAAGTTGGATGGGTATATGACCATAAAAAGTAAAATACAGGTTAAATACAATTTATTTTTAGATAACAAATAAATGACAATTTAACCTGTTATTTTACTTTTAATATCTAACAGGCCAAAACTGCTTATATAAAATATTTTTATAAATTTTAAAAAATATTTTCCTTTAAAAATCATATCATTAATCTTACATCACCACATTTAGGCTGTCATATCTCATCAGACTTTCGGTCTAATATGATCCATATCAAATTCAGGTCAATCCCCGTTTGTTACTATCAACGCGTGCTATGATTAACTAAGGATAAAGAGAGTGTTAGGATGAAAACTGACAACCCTTTCAATTTATTTTCACCTGCTGTAATGGCACAAATCGCTGATGATATTGGTGTATATAAAGTCAATAAACATCCCGCAGTGACTTATTTATCGGCAATCATGGCAGGTGCATTTATTTCCATCGCTTTTGTTTTTTATATTACAGCAACAACAGGAACCTCTTCCATTCCCTATGGGGTAGCTAAATTAACGGGTGGGATCTGTTTTTCCCTTGGTTTGATGTTAGTGGTGATATGTGGCGTCGATCTCTTCACTTCCACTGTGTTGACGATCATTTCAAAAGCAACAGGACGTATTACCTGGTCTCAAATGTTCAAAAACTGGATTAACGTCTACATCGGTAATTTAATTGGCGCCCTGTTTTTCGTCGCTTTGGTCTGGTATTCCGGCCAATATACTGTCGCCAATGGTACTTGGGGGCTAAATGTATTACAAACAGCAGATCATAAAATGCATCACTCCTTTATTGAGGCTGTATGTCTGGGTATTTTAGCTAATCTGATGGTATGTCTTGCTGTCTGGATGAGCTATGCCGGACGCAGTCTGATCGATAAGTTATTCGCGTTGATCCTGCCAATCGGTATGTTTGTCGCCAGCGGTTTTGAGCACAGTATCGCTAACATGTTTTTAATTCCGTTCGGGATCATTATCAAAAACTTCGCACCCGATGAATTTTGGCTGAAAACAGGGACAAGTCCTGAACGATTTCCACAACTTAATGTTTCAAGCTTTATTACCGATAACCTGATCCCTGTCACGATAGGTAACATTATTGGTGGTGCGGTATTGGTTGGGTTGACCTATTGGTTGATTTATTTACGTGGCGGCAAAAATCATTAATTCGCCTCCAAGTCAGGTTTCTTAAAAATTCCACTGTTAAAAGGTAGAAGTATCATGTCCGAGTTAAACGAAAAATTCTCAGTAGCATGGCAAGGCTTTAACGAGGGTAGCTGGCAGAATGAAGTCAACGTCCGTGATTTTATTCAGAAAAACTATACCCCGTATGAAGGTAATGAATCATTCCTTGCGGGTGCCACAGAAGCGACAAAAGCTTTGTGGGAAAAAGTCATGGAAGGTATCAAAATCGAAAACCTCACCCATGCGCCGCTAGACTTTGATACTGACATTGCGTCTACAATTACCTCTCATGATGCGGGCTATATTGAAAAAGATCTAGAGCAAATCGTTGGTCTGCAAACCGAAGCGCCCCTGAAACGTGCCATTATTCCATTTGGTGGCATTAAAATGGTTGAAAGTTCTTGTAAAGCCTACAACCGTGAACTGGACCCAACACTGAAACAAATTTTCACTGAGTATCGTAAGACTCATAATCAGGGGGTATTTGATGTCTACACCCCTGATATCCTGAAATGCCGTAAATCTGGTGTATTGACTGGCTTGCCTGATGCCTATGGCCGTGGGCGCATCATCGGTGATTACCGTCGCGTTGCGTTGTATGGTATCGACTTTCTGCGTGATGAGAAATTTGCCCAATTCACTTCCCTACAGGAAAAACTGGAAAATGGCGAGGATTTGGAAGCGACCATTCGCCTGCGCGAAGAACTGGTTGAACAACATCGCGCGCTTGGCCAAATCAAAGAGATGGCAGCTAAATATGGCTATGATATTGCCAATCCCGCTACCAATGCCCAACAAGCCGTGCAATGGACTTATTTCGCCTATCTGGCAGCCGTTAAATCCCAAAACGGTGCTGCAATGTCCTTTGGTCGTGTTTCCACCTTCCTGGATATCTACATCGAACGTGATATCCAGGCAGGTAAGTTGACTGAACAACAAGCCCAAGAACTGATCGACCATTTAGTCATGAAACTGCGTATGGTGCGTTTCCTGCGTACTCCAGAATATGATGAACTGTTCTCTGGTGACCCAATTTGGGCAACCGAATCACTGGCAGGTATGGGTTTGGATGGACGTACTCTGGTCACCAAAAACAGTTTCCGTTTCCTGCATACGCTATATACCATGGGACCATCCCCAGAGCCTAACATGACCATCCTGTGGTCTGAAAAACTGCCTACTGACTTTAAAAAGTTTGCAGCAAAAGTTTCAATCGATACTTCATCCCTGCAATACGAAAATGACGACCTGATGCGCCCTGATTTCAACAGCGATGATTACGCTATCGCGTGCTGTGTCAGCCCAATGGTGGTTGGTAAACAAATGCAGTTCTTTGGTGCCCGTGCAAACCTTGCAAAAACCATGCTATATGCCATCAACGGCGGTGTGGATGAAAAAATGAAAATGCAGGTTGGCCCGAAAGAAGAGCCAATGAAAGACGCTGTGCTGGATTATGACAAGGTTATGGCACGGATGGATCATTTCATGGACTGGCTGGCAAAACAGTATGTCACTGCCCTGAATATCATCCACTATATGCATGATAAATACAGCTATGAAGCTTCATTAATGGCACTGCACGATCGTGATGTACACCGTACCATGGCATGTGGTATCGCCGGTCTCTCTGTTGCTGCTGACTCATTATCTGCCATTAAATATGCGAAAGTTTCCCCAATCCGCGATGAGGATGGTCTGGCAATTGATTTCAACATTGAAGGTGAATACCCACAATTCGGTAACAACGATCAGCGTGTCGATGATATCGCGTGTGATCTGGTTGAACGTTTCATGAAGAAAATTCAGAAGCTGCAAACATATCGCAAAGCTGTTCCAACTCAGTCTGTACTGACCATTACCTCAAACGTGGTTTATGGTAAGAAAACGGGGAATACCCCTGATGGACGTCGTGCTGGCGCACCATTTGGACCTGGTGCCAACCCAATGCACGGACGCGATCAAAAAGGGGCAGTTGCTTCATTGACTTCGGTCGCTAAACTGCCGTTTGCTTATGCCAAAGACGGTATTTCATACACTTTCTCTATCGTACCTAATGCACTGGGTAAAGATGATGAAGTCCGTAAAGCAAATCTGGCGGGTCTGATGGATGGTTATTTCCATCACGAAGCAGATATCGAAGGTGGACAGCATTTAAACATTAACGTGATGAACCGTGAAATGCTGTTGGATGCCATGGAAAATCCTGAGAAATACCCGCAATTGACGATTCGCGTCTCGGGTTACGCTGTGCGGTTTAATTCTTTGACGAAAGAACAGCAACGAGATGTTATTACCCGGACATTTACTCAAACCATGTAATTATTAAAAATGACAGACAATAAAGGCACCCTAATACCTGGGGGCCTTTATTAGCTTGCTAGTTTTGGAGAAGTCCTTTTATGTCCGTACTTGGTCGTATCCACTCTTTTGAATCTTGCGGAACCGTAGATGGTCCCGGTATCCGCTTTATCGCGTTTTTCCAGGGTTGCCTTATGCGCTGCCTCTATTGCCATAACCGTGATACCTGGGATACCCATGGCGGAAAAACGGTAACAGTTGAAGAATTAATAAAAGAAGCTACGACCTATCGCCATTTTATGAATGCTTCGGGGGGTGGAGTTACCGCTTCCGGTGGTGAAGCCATTCTTCAGGCCGAATTTGTTCGTGACTGGTTCAGGGCTTGCCATGAAGAAGGCATTCACACTTGCCTAGATACCAATGGCTTTGTTCGCCGTTACGATCCGGTGATTGATGAACTACTGGATGCTACCGATCTGGTTATGCTGGATTTAAAACAACTTAATGATGATATTCACCAAAAATTGATCGGTGTATCCAATCATCGAACCCTCGAATTTGCACGTTATCTGGCAAAACGTAATCAGAAAACCTGGGTCCGTTATGTTGTCGTTCCTGGTTGGTCGGATGATGATCAATCCGTTCATTTACTGGGTGAGTTCACCAAAGATATGAAAAATATTGAAAAAATAGAGCTATTACCTTACCACGAACTGGGTAAACATAAATGGATTGCTATGGGAGAAGACTATAAACTGGAAGGTGTCAAACCTCCTCCAAAAGAAACAATGGAGCGGGTAAAAGAAATTTTAAGAAGTTATGGGCACCACGTGATTTATTAGATTCATTTCCACTTACATTGTTTGTTCCCTCTATGAACGTTGCAAACTTTGATCATATCAGGCTGGATACACCTGATATGATCAAAGTAAACCTTAAATCAGAACAACTTACTCACAATGTGTAAAATATTTTATTCTAAAAACACACCATATCTGATGCCAAAAATAAAATCATTTACTTTATGTAAAGATAAATTAGGAAATTAAGTCAAAATCACATCAGAATAATTAATAAAATAAGTCGCGCGTATTCATTATTACCGATAGAAACACCTCTTTCTCCACCGGCAAGGATTGAAATCAATACTTGTTGATTAATAATTTTTATATGATAATCCCTCTGTTTTCTATAACGATTTGCGTCAATTAAATAGAAATAGAGAAAAATCAATTCAGTAATTGCTATTCAGCAAAATAAATCGGAAAAATATGGATACTCAAGATATGAATCTCAATTCAGGAGAGAATTGCGTCTCTCTGAGCAAGGAAAAGGATACATTCATTCCTGGTGGTCATGCTGTAAGAGCTGGAACGGCAACAGAGTGGATTAGTAATGCTTGGGAAATGTTTAAAGCAAAGCCAATGAAATGGATACTGCTAACCTTAATCTATTTCGCTATAATGCTAGCCCTGCAGCAATTCATGCCTACCATCAGTATTGTCGCTGCTTTGTTTAGTTCAGTATTTATTGCTGGATTTATTGCTGCCAGTGAAAAACAGCGAACAGCGGGTGATTTTGACATAGAATTACTTTTCTATGGGTTTAAAAATAAGCTCGGTTCATTAGTTGCTGTTGGTGCGCTAGCCTTCGGCATAAATGTACTTGGTATCATTGCTGCTGTTATACTTGGAGGGACAAGCCTATTTCAAATATTTTGGGCAGGACCGGAATCAGACCCAATGCTAATAATGGGTGGTCTTTCTACTTTAACGCTGGCAATGCTGGTTGTGTTGTTCTTTAGCATCGTTGCCCTTGCATTTAGCTGGTTTGCTCCTGCTCTGATTATCATTAATGATTTAAAATTTGGCGAAGCAGTATCAATGAGCTTGAGTGCAGTAAAGAAAAATCTATTCGGTGGTTTTCTGTTCTTCTTACTGATGGGCATTCTGATGTTTATTTCTGCAATTCCACTTGGTTTAGGTTTGCTTGTTACTTTACCTATGTTTATGGCGACCTATTATACCACTTATCGCAGCATTTTTTATGCGCCAAAAAGCCAAGAGACAAAATCTCACTTAATCAATTAAATATTTTCCAATAGATATTGATATGTAAAAAGCGCTATTTTTAGCGCTTTTTTATTACTATTCAATGACACTTTTTGTCCCAAACTTGGTATGCCGGTGCTGATGGGGATTATCTATGGTGTTATTAATTTAACCCGAATTCTGGA
>NZ_JBEBMB010000018.1:0-12900 GCF_040081915.1 Xenorhabdus sp. SGI240 | reverse complement strand
GTAATATGCCAATCGAGATCACCTTTTTGCTAAATACCGTCAATGAGGAAATCTATTGCAGCCTTTACCTGATTACGGTATTGCGACGCATCGCAAAATTCAGCCCCCAACGCATGAACAGATATACTTGCCAGTTCGTGAGTCATGACAGCATATTCTTTGTCGTCTATCAGCCTGATAAGGGGAATCATGCGCTCAGGGCGTCTGTTATCAGGATATCTTTCAACTGGCAGCAGTGGAATCACAATTCGGCGGTTTAACTGCCCAATAATGTCGCTCGTGACGTCCAGCAACAGGGGATAAACGACGGTTTTTCCGGTATTACGATAAACGGTAAATTGCATCGTTAAAATGTCCTGTATTCATCACTGAAACAACCATGTTCATCATGGAAACGGTTTAATGCCTCCAGAGTTTCCATATTTTCCTCCTTCCATTTCTGCGCCTCATAATGGCGTAATTCAGCATCCAAGGCGGCAGTAAGTGTTGCGCTAAAATTAATACCCGCTTCACGCGCCCTATTAAGTAAGCCTCGCTCTACAGTCATGGTTATGCTCTGTGTGTTGCGTTGTTTTGCGGTCATGATTGCTCTCCTGTACCAAGTATTCGTGTATCATACACGTATATATACACGAATTATAGTACTGAGCGTTGAGGTTGTTCAGCGTTACCTTCCGTTAAACCGCGCATACGGGGATAAACTAACGTTACCTGAGCCGTTACCGTAACGAGTAAGTCACACACTCAGTTTCTTTGTTTCCCCCCGAAACATCATGGCGGTTCAACAAAAAATATCCTGTCCCTCGGTTAGGGCGGCGTTCGTATCGTTACTCAGATAACCCCTAGCAAGTACAAAAAAATCGTCCCGTATTTAACATAACATCTGTTGCCAGAACCTCCAGTATGCCTCTCAGGGCGGTTTTCACCTCAATCCGGTAAAACCCGCAAAATTACGCCCCAAAAACCCGCAAAATTACGCCCAGACGTTGTTCAGCGACTGCATAATTATTCACGCCCTCACACACAGATCAGTTTGATGCCGAAATTGTGACGAACATCTTATTTTTATAAATTTTCTCACAAGGAAAAAATCTGCGGCGACGAAAAAAACCATCAGCTTCGGTGTGAACGTGCATCAGATTAACAACGGATGATATGACGCTTCCTCGCATTGACAGACTTCGCTAGTCAATACTGCGGCGAGCGTTGCGGATCTCACAGAGTGAGAAATTGATCAAGCCCCAAATGTAACAAAGCCGAGAACAGTGGTGAAACTGCCTCGGCTCTGGTACTCTAAATCTTGTATGCATCTCTGCCAAGATTCGACGTCGCAATCCTATCTTAGCAGAGGGAAGCTAGCGAGTCACTACTTCCTTAAAACCATTCAACGACTATAACCCATTGCATACCCCTTGATTGATTCGGACTTCGCCCGGTCTCCGAAAGGATAAACAGGCAAATTGTGGTAATCACGTCCCGTCACACGATATGACGGCTCTACCTCCGAATCACGCTGCGGTCTCACAAAGTACAGTGCGTACCTGATAAAGAAATCAATCAACGGGACAGGGGATCTAGGATAAACGTCGAAAAGATCCCAAACAGGAAAAAACACAAGCGATGATGATGTCGCTTCGCTCCTCTCAGGGTTATACCACATTGGGGCATTAGGCAGCTTTATGTGAAATTCTGGTTTTTGGTTATTTTATCGCCAAATATCAAAAAGGATCTCCGGCCGATCTTTTGTGTTTTTATGCTCCTATTGCAAGTTTTTCTAATGTGTTAAGTTATCATCCCTGGCTTGGCATTCAGGTCAGCATTATTTAAATAAACTAGACATCAATATTTATGTCATACATGATATATCTAACGATGCATCTGTTTTTATTGACTATTTTCAAATAAAGGCTTACTTAGGAATAAGTAACAAAGGAGAAAATGTTGTGCAGCATACCACTTATATGGAAATTACAGGGGCAGATCAAGGATTGTTGTCTAGAAACTGTTCAGACAATGATACCCATAAAGATAAAATACAGGTTAACTTCCTTGATTTATCAAAAGGTATTGATGACTTAAGTTATATAGAAACAATAATTTTAGAAAAAATTTAGATAGTTCATCCCCTTTATTACTTAATGCTATTGATAAAAATCAAAATTTAGAATTGATTATATTTCAATGTGTTGATGGAAAAATAGCACATGAATTTAAATTTTAAAATGCGTTTATAGAAAGAATAGACACTAAGTTTTCAGGCGACAGGAAATACCATAGCCCATAAAAAAGAAAGAAGATTATGAAAATGAAAAATAACAACATTTACTTATTAAGTAAACTATCACAAAAAGAAAATAAATCTTTAAGAAATGCCTATGAAAGAGAAATGAAATACATAAGGGATGAGATTAAAAAAGAAAATAAATCTTTAAGAAAGAAATATGAGAAAAAAATTAAATCTTTAAGAGATAAACAAGAAAAAAAAATCACATCGTTAAACGATGAACATCGTGAGGAAAAAATTAAATTGTTAAATGAGGCATATGAGCAGGAAATTCAATATTTAAACGATTCATATGAGAAGGAAATAAAATTTTCCAACGAGAAATATGAGCAACAAATCAAATCAAAAGATAAATATGATGAGTGGCTTAGTGATTTGTTTCGCTGGGATCTATCCACAATAATCACACTCAACTTCATATTCATATTACTATATTTCGCAAGCATATACGCAAGTAATAACAACCCATATGTAATGTTTTACATTTTTGCGTCAATATATTTCGTTGCTATAATCCATATACCCATCGTAATATCATTAGATAAAAAAATTAGTTTCCTTTTATACTTAAAGGCAAAAATAATTTACCTTTTCAGTTATTTTCATCTTTCTCATTAAAATGATATTTATCTAACAGCAAGTATGCTTTAATTGCCGTATTCCCAGTTTTATAAGTAAGCACCGCTTTACTACTGGTAAACATTTTTCTGTTATAATCACTTTCCATATATTTGAATAACCTACCCCACTTTTTCAGTGAGCAATCTATGTAAAAGTGGTACTTTTTCAAGGCCACTTTTTGTTTCTACAGGTAAGTTTATAATTCTTTTGGAAGGATCATATTTAGCAAACGCCAAAGTTTACAGCATCATACGCTAATTCCCCAGAACTCTCATCAGCGTCCAAAAAAGAAAATCCTTTTTCTGTAAAATACTTAACGGGATTTACGGGGTTGACTTCACCATCTGTAAATTCATACATGATATTGGTTACCCAATTTTTGGCTATTTAAATTGACTGCTTAACGGTGTTTACTGTTCCATCGCTCCCGAAACCCCGTGATCCCCGTAAAAAGTGTATGTGCAACGATGATGGGGTCCGCTTGGAAAACGGAAAATATCCTACGCTAAGCCTATTTATTGCACAGTTCCTCATCAATACTAAAACTCATTATGTGCATTTCGGCGTTTCCGGCGTGCAACCCCACTAAATTTCTTGATTACACCCATTCATCAACATTCTCCCAGACGGTGCGAAAAGTCCCTGTTGTAGGAACTCTGAACTCAAACCAATTTGTTTGAAAAACTGCCTGTTGGTCGATATCAACACTTCCCAAAGGAGATATAACGACTTCACTACCTGGAGCTTTAGTTTGTTGGTTAACAACTATTGAATTTAATGGTGGTAAATCATTCAACAAGCACAAATTTCCAATAATGCCTAATTGACGACCTAATGTCCTCCCTGCTTGCCTTGAGCTATGCCCCATTTGTTCAGCTAACTCGCCATAAGTAATGGTAGATAAACCATTAGATTTATTATGCTCGACGAACGCCACAAGAATCAGCCAGATTTGTTGTGCTTGTACATACCGTCCGTTACGATCAGTTGATATCAATCTGTACAAAAAACAGGCTTAGCGTAGGATATTTTCCGTTTTCCAAGCGGACCCCATGATCGGCGATTGATCCACTTTTCGAAGTGGAAATCACTCTGTATAAAAAAAACATAGTTAAAAAACTCCTCAAAGCGATTGTGAGCGTTTTTTTGCATTCAGTGATGAAACGGTAACTCTGCATTTTAAAAACAGCTCAACGTGCCTTATATACGTTTTTATGCCTGTAAGGCTGCTCTTCGGGTTAATTGGGATCACTTTGGATCAAACAGTCAATACAAAAGGAGGGCTGAACGGGAACATTTAACCCCATCCGCCCTGCTAAGCCGTGAGCGAAGCGAACCAATAGGCACGAAATAAAAGGTTCTCGATAGCATGGAGTCGGAGACAGCAGGATCTAACCGTAGAGCGCCCGTGAGGGCGGCTGAGAGGAGCTGCAAAGCGACGACATCCTTTTTTGTGATCGGGCTGACTAAATTTTCTGATTTATCCACAGGGAGGCCTTTTTTTAACTTGTTTTTTTGTTTTTATTCTTGTTTTCGGTCTGTTTTTATCATTATTAATCAATCTATTATATCATGATAGGTGGTGCTTTTGACGGTAATAGGTGGTGCTTTTGACGGTAATAGGTGGTGCTTTTGACGGTAATAGGTGGTGCTTTTGACGGTAATATTCACAGCCAAATGTGGTTGACAAATAAAAGACACCACCTATGTTCGTAGTGGTGTCTAAAAAATGTTTTCCACTAATAATTAATGGTACAAGATATGACCGAGATTATCGCCTACAAGTCAAATGCTCTCATTGAAGCTAGTTATAAATTGACTCTCCAAGAACAAAGAGTTTTATTGATGTGCATCGGTAAATTGAACCCTCAAGCAGTCACGCCTGAAAAAACATTTCAATTAACTGCCAGTGAGTTTTACTTAGCATTTCCTGATATGGGCAGAGAGAATGCAGAACGCAGATTACAGGAGGCCGCTGATAAATTAGCTGAACGCTGGATTTATATTCATTGGAAGGAAAAAGAAGAAAAAATAAGATGGATTCAAGGCCAAGCTAAATATTTTAATGGTCAAGGAAAAATAGAATTAGTTTTTTCTGATCTAATCATGCCTTATTTGACACAATTAAAAGGCCAATTTACTACCATTGCAGTAAAAAATGTTTCAGCACTAAAGAGAACCTATAGCATACGAATTTATGAATTATTAATGCAATTCAAAAAAACTGGAGACAGAATCATTAATCTAAAAGATTTTAGATCTATGTTAGGAATAGAAGATAAATATTTACAATTCAAGGAGTTAAATAAACTTCTCTTAAAGCCATCTATAAAAGAACTAAATCAAAAAAGTAATCTGCTTGTATCCGTTGATACTGTTAAAAATGGGCGTAATGTTGTCGCTTTACATTTCATATTTAAAGAGGATAATCAAATAAAAATGAGCATTTAACAAAAATTATTAGAAAATAATATAAAACCAAACCGTTTATTTGGATTTATATTTCTTTTTTAAAGAAAGTCTGTGTGATATATTATTAATTTAGATTATCTATAAATAACTAGGATGGTAATTTTATGTCATACATGATTTATCTAACATTAAATGGTAAAAAGCAAGGCCTCATATCTGCGGGGTGTTCAACTCTCGATTCAATAGGAAATAGGTATCAGAACGGACACGAAAACCAAATACAAGTACTGAGTTTAAACCACTCAATAACTCGTCAGCAAAACGTTAGTCACAGTCCTATACAATTTATTAAACCCATAGACAAATCATCACCACTATTAGCCATGGCAATAGATTCCAACGAATCGCTAGATGGTAAATTTATTTTTTTCAGAACTGGTCAAGCTGGACAATTGGAATTATTCTATGAAGTAAAAATCACTGAAGCCACTATTTCTGAAGTTTCTTGTGCCTATCCGAATTCTATAAATGATTTTGATGCCATGCCATATGAAAGAGTTATACTTAACTATAAATCAATTTCATGGAATCATGTGGCAGCAGGTACATCCGCCTATAGTATATGGGAAGACAGAGTGTACTAAGCAAAAACTAAGCATATATTTAATATATGCTTAGTGACATAAATTTATATTTCTAACATATTCATTTGGTGCAACCCAGGATTTTTTATTACATGTTAAATACCCAAACGACTTCAATTTATAATCAACATATAAAGAAACTGGTAAACTTAAAATAAAAACGACAAAAAACACTCTTGTGAAAATTTTGAAAAAACGATTAATGAATGACTTTGGATTATTTATAAGGCAAATCAAAATAACAGAAAAAAACATATGAAAAACTATAGGAAAACCAAAGCAAAAAAGAAAAACCCTCCATGAGAAATATATTCTCTCATCAAAATTAACTAACGAAAAAAGATCTTTCCATGAATTAAATACGACAAAAAACACAATTAACAAACAAAGAAAAGATATTAATACATAAAATATCTTTTTCCAAAAAGGAATATCCAGCAATCCATTATTATTAATATCATTTGACATATATAAACCTTATCATTAAATTTGACCCATACTAAAGCCTTTCATTAAATTATATTTCACCCTATCAATATTGTCTTTTTCTTTAAACTTTGCTACAACTTTGTTAGTTATTTCATAATCATTATCTAGAGCATATAAAATCGTAGCAATAGCGAGACCAAGCAAGAAAAGCCCAACACTAATACCAATAATGCTTACCCCTATAGCCAAAAGAGGAGCAGTTACAACCTTGCCAATAACTAAAGTTGCCAATGCAGTAATAGCTAATTTAGCCATGTCAACTGTAACATTACCTAAAAATTCAGCAAGGGCATATTCATCCTTCATAATCCATTCCATAGCTCTATAAGCAAGGGAGAAATATATGCTATGTTTAGTCCCTTCGAATATACCATTTATGATAGCTTTTGAACCAATACCTATTTTTAATATTTTAGGATTATCAATACGATAATTTGATCCTGTAATAAGTTTCCTAACGCTTTCTTTACCTGTTATTTTTATATAAGTAACACCTTTGACTTTATACTCTTTAGCTTTAACACCAAGACTTTTGAACTCATTAATTATTTTACCCAAACCAATAGATTCAAGCATATTCCCAAAAAAAGAAGAAGCTGGATCAGTACATGCAAACACCTTATCTTTCCATGCTTTATGTTCTCCATCTTTACATAAGTAAGATTTTAAAAAACCCGCTGCTTCTTCCATAGTAATTAGAGCATGATGTTCTTCATTTTCATTTAGTTTCCTTTCAAGTTCAGCAAATTGTTTTTTTCTATACTCTTCCATATGAGTAAGAGGTTTTAATTTTCCATTATCAAATACCACCTGCCCACCCATAAATTCATCTGAAATTCTTCTACTCATTTGACACTCCATAAAATTACATAGCATGATAACTTATTGATATTTTGTCTCATATCTTATCGGACTCCGCTATTTTTTCTTTAGATTTTCTGAATTATTGGGAACCGGATCAAGTTTCCCTGTCGGGATATGGCACTGAGAGGTGATAATAAGCACGAATGACGAATAGTTGCAGGCACGGGTGAGTTATATCACAGGGCTGAAATCGCCCACCGAACAACAGCGATGGCTAGTGAAACTCGCCGGTATCGAAAACTGGCTAAAGGACGAAAAACGCAATACGTGTAAAATGTTGGCATAGAGTACCTCCGATACATCCAGTTGATTTTATTATTGAATATTTTTAATTATCCCGTTAACCTGATAACGCTATTGGCAAAATCCGATAGTCAGGGGGTCGCAGCCCTGGAGTGTTCCACTGGTATGAAATAAATATACCAGTGTGCCTGTTTTCGCCTTTTCTATGGTGGTTCAGGCAGGGGAGGCTTTGGCCTCGCTGGAAGAACACTCCCGGTACTGCGAACCCTGTTTGAACTGCCACCACTAAAAGGAGAAAACAAAAATGAATCTTTTCCGATGGTGTTCCTCTGTACCTGCCGTCGTCTTACCTCATAATGCCGAGGTAAAGCATGACTAAATACTTCGTTTATCAAACTAAGACAGATGCTTACGCACTGGCGCGAGATTCCTGTGATCTCATTAAATGCGCCGAATATCTCTGCAACCAATCTGATATAGATACTAATGTCAGGCATATCCATAGCTGTATTAATGTCATCGTCGAAAAATTGCGGAAATTAAGCAAAGAACTGGATATTGGAGCGGTAAAAGAAATCATAGAACCAAATAAATCAGATTACGACTTATCCAAATAAGTAATCTAAAAATGTTATCGACCTAAACTGATAACCAAGGGGTCGCAGCCTTGTAGAGTGTTCCACTGGCAGGATTTTCTGCCAGTGCGCTTGTCTATGTTTTTGCTGTAACAATTCAGACAGCATTAAGCACTCCTGTACTGCGCCTCTGACTTTTTTCATTTAAAAAAGGAAAATAGAAAATGAGCGCACAAAAAAAAGACTGGCATCCGGCTGATGTCATTGCCGCATTACGCAAACAGGGAACGACCTTATCAGCAATCTCCCGTCAGGCCGGATTAAGTTCATCCACATTAGCGAATACGCTGGTTCGGCCTTGGCCTAAAGGCGAATGGATCATCGCTAACCGTCTTGAACTTCATCCCTCCGAAATTTGGCCCAGTCGTTATTTCGATAACATGGGCAGCCTGATAGAACGCAAACCTCGAAATAATCCATGATAGCGAACTATTAATTCCCTCTTTGGATGGAGGTCACTTTCAGCACTTATCAAACCCCTTATCCAGCTAAAGAGATATCATAATTTACTGGCATCACTTGGATTTTACCAAGTGATGCTGCGAAGAGTGATTTGGGGATTACCCCAACAAAATTTTGGGCGATTTCGGCGAGCAACCATAAGATAAGCTGTTTTTAATGCCTTTATTTAATCAATTAAATTTGATGGCGTATAATCGACACAGGCCAGTCTTTTGGCACAACTCACAGAAAAACGCTGCGAGATTCCTACACACACGAAAATTTGGAGTATGACCATGAGCAACACAACTCACTATGAAAACGCCAACTTCCTGCGTGAACTGGCAGAGAGTCTGCCCCAGATCATGCCTGACACCGACGCAGCCCGGAAAGCGGAACTCCTGCAACGACTGGCTAACGAAGAACTGGCGCAGGGCGAGTACGAAGAACGGGTAAGAGCCAAAGTTGCGGCCGCCCGCGCCGACAGTCGCCCAGGGATGACCACTGGACAGCTTCGCCAGCAGTTGCAAAGCCGTTATCAGGAGTTACGAGATGCCGTATCACGTTGAATGGAAACAAGGCGCTATCGAGGACGTTATGGCACTTTTTGACTATATCGCAGAAAATTCATCACTCTGGGATGCCAGAAATGTGACGGATCGCCTCCTGAATTCCACTGACAAACTGGCAGAGTTTCCCCGCCTGTACGAAATGGATCAGCGCTACGGCGAGGATATACGCCGCATAAGTCTGGCAGGACAGCATGTCCTTTACGAAGTAGACGATCAAGCGAAACAGGTTAACGTACTGGCAGTCGTTGGACAACGGCAGAATCCCCACTCAATACGCGAACAGGGGGTAAACGAATAACGCCCAGAAATGGCTGGTTCAAGACTTTTTTGCGTTTCTTACGAGAGCCGCCTTTGCATTACGCCGGGCTATCTGCCCTTTCGCTCTCTCCTGCTGTTCATCTGAAACCATCCCATCGGCTTTTCCATCAAGTCCGTAACGCTCCCCGCCTTGTGCTAGCGCATCCTGATACTTATAGCGGCAGGTGTACTTCACGAGCGCTTTTCTCAGCACTTCTTTGTCAAAAGGCAATCCACGGACTTCTGCATCCGAAATAAGGTCTTCCAGCACCCCCACTTTAAGAGGGCGCGGCGCCCGGTAACAAAACAAAGCTGGCCAGAAACCTTCTAACAGCGCCTTTGCTTCCCGCTCAAATTGTTTTTTTTCTTCTTCAGTTTCTGTCGCCATAGTGCTCTCTCATTAAAAACATTGTTAAAATTAGCATTTTACATATTGTTTCACTCGCGTAACAGAACCGTTCACCCCCCCCCTCTTTTAAACAGTCCATAAAATAACCAATTCGCACAAAACTCACGCTATCCCGCTTTTGAGTGCCTGTTTTTTCATCAGGCTCACAACGTTATCCACAGTAAGCGTGGACAACACGCCGTGTTTTAGGGGTTCAGCGTATCAACCCCTACTGGCAGTCGTTGGACAACGGCAGAATCCCCGCTCGATACGCTAATTTCCCATGACCTCATTTTGTCCGGCAGGCAGATGATTCACGCATTGAGACCATCTATCGCAGCCAAGTTTGCGAATTCCGTGCGTTATAAACCCCACTTTATCCTCCTGTCGGTTTTTGCCATAACCCCCCGCTATGCCCAACAATTAAAAAGTTGGGCATAGCGGGGGGTTATGGCTTTGTTATACTTACACGCAATATTTTAAACGCAACTATCCTTAGCCCGGTTTTTACGCTATGGTGAAGACTGTGATAAGTCTGGTGCCCTTTGACGCACTCCTGCTACACCGGATACAGGTCAACGATCCGAGATTTCTGTCACCCAACAGCCCATTTGGCGATTTCTGATGCGGACAGCCCAAACGCCACTGAGCCAGTGTCACAGCCGCGATTTACCCACGCTGACGGGTAATAAGGCGAGATTAGTCCGAGCCTGAACTACACCGGTTCAAACCGGGGCAAATAGACATTCAGTTGTCGCTGAACCTTTTCAGGTCAGTCGTTCTTACACCCCCTAGCCCGTGGAGAAACACATGCCCCAGTTTGATGCAGGCAATGAGCTGGCCGAGTTGCGCGAACAGACCCGGATTATCCGCAAGCAGCGTTACCGGAAATCCCGCCTTGATCGTCACGCCGGCGAACTGTTGCAACTGCACCGTGAAGGGGCCAGCGCCGCCGAATTGCAACGCTGGCTCAGGGAAAAACGTATCCGGGTCGTTCTCTCCACCGTCACACGCTGGCTGGCGCGCAATGGCTAAATTCGCCAGTCCGGCCAGGCAGGCCGCCTCCGTTATGAAAGCCATGCAGGGCAGCGTGTTACGCTCCGTTGGCACCGTGCGCAACTACGAGCAGGCTTTAACCCGCGTGGCGGAATGGGTGAAGTCCTCCCGCGCCTGCTCTGACCTGCGAAAACTGACGCCAACGACAGCCATCGACTATCTGGAAACCCGCGGCGAAGCCGTCGGACAGAAGACACTGGACATGGAACGGCAGGCCATTCAGGCCATGATGCACCACGTCACCGGCGCATTACCCCACGACCAGACCCTTCCGGTTATCCGCGCTGAAAGTCCTCAGGTATTGACCGGCCGCGCTTACACTCCGGCACAAGTGGCGCTGATTGCCCGCGCACAGACCGCCAGAAACGCGCTGGCCACTGAGCTGGCGTATGCGGCCGGACTCAGGGCACACGAACTGCACACACTGGCCCCCGTCCGGGAGTGCCCGGCTAACGAGAGACCGGCAACAGCAACCAAATGGAACGGCCGCGACGGCCATCTGTACACCGTACAGGGGAAAGGGGGGCTGGTTCGAGAAGTTCTGATCCCCCATCATCTGACAGAACGGCTGGAATCCCTGCGCCGCCCTGAACCCCGGACGATAACAGACCGGGGGATAAATTACCTTTCCCGCTATGAGATTGGTGCCGGCAAAGCCTGGACAAACAGTTTCAGCGCGGCCGCCAGCCGCGTGCTGGGCTGGTCTGCCGGTGCGCATGGCCTGCGCCATTCCTATGCCCAGGAGCGCATGAGCGAACTGCAACGGCAGGGACTTGTCCGGGAGGACGCACTGACCACCGTTAGTCAGGAAATGGGGCATTTTCGGCCGGAAATTACGGAGACTTACCTGCGATGAAATGGCGTGTAATAACAGGGCTGGCATTCCTGCTCGTTCTTTCCGTTGTCAGCTTTGGCGTCTATGCCAGCCTGAATGATCTTATCGTCGGCACACTGGCCGAAAATGACCGGATCAGGGTGATTGCAGAAGGATTTGCCGTCGCCATACACTTCTGGCCTGTTGCGCTAGCCGGAGCAGTGCTGGGCGGCGTTCTCACCCTCATGGTTTCCGCACCTGCTTTCAGCACAGCACAGGATGCAGATCACGAGAGCCAGCGTAGATACTACCGGCAACAAGCCGAAGCCGCGGAGCGTCGTGCTGAAAGCGCCGATAAAGTCGCACAGCAACGGTTGCAGACACAACTCCAGGTCGCAGAAACCCGGGAAAGGGAAGCCTCCTGTACTTTAGACCGTGCCAGGCAGCTTGAACAAGACGTCGCGGCCAAAGTCAGGAACCTCATGGCAGAAACTGAAAGACAGCGAGTCACCGCTGCGCATGAAGTTGAACAGAGCCGTATCAAAGCCCAGGATGCAGAACGGCGACGCCGGAATGCAACGGCTACAGCAGAGAGACTGCGCCGTAAACAGGATCAGAAATTCATCAAAAGCTAACCTTATCCAAAAATGTTTTGTTGGATTGCCGGCATAGCGGCGGTGCTACAAAACACATCTGGTCTCGTTGTTGGGGATTTGTGCCCATATAGATAAATATGGCCTGGCTTATCAGCTTGATGTATTAATAGTTAATACAGGTATTCAATATGAGAAAAATTACGTCAGTCAGTATGGGAAAACAGCTTGACAGTTTTGCGCAGCGAATGATTGAAAGTGGCCGCTATGGTTCAGCCAGCGAAGTTATGCGGTCAACGTTACGTTTGCTGGAAAAACAGGAAAATCTAGATGATGCGATCCGTAACGCAGTACTCGAAGGATTGGAAAGTGGAGAAAGCCCCCTAACGCTACGGGACATTGCTGAGCAGAGGAAACAGCGATATCGAGTATAAGGGGGTTTGGATGAGTAGAGCTGTCCGGTCACCCAATACCCGGGCATAGTTCCAAACCGTAAATTCCTGCGCGAATGCTCCCGCTAGCCCTTATAGTAATATGCCAATCGAGA